>CAZWSD010000072.1:0-11329 GCA_964636535.1 uncultured Acidobacterium sp.
TGACCTCTCCCTTACCAAGGGAGTGCTCTACCAACTGAGCTACATCAGCCCTTCTTAAACCTCGGGGTCCCGCTCGTGCCCCTCTTGATCTTCTCTGCGAATCCGGTCGGCATGCCTTCCAAGAACGGTTCGCAGTGCCAGCACGCCGAAAACAACGAGCGGAACCAGCCTGACTTGCACCTGCTTTCCATTGACGTCGACGGAGCCCGCGCCGATGGTGTACCAGGCCAGAATTGCGAGAGCTCCATAAAGGAGCATGGCAATCCAGAATTTTCTCTGTGAGCCCCCCCCAGCGTTCTGGAGATCCTCAGTATCACGCTTTAGGTCGGCAGCGTTCGAATTCAACTTGCCAGCCCTCCACGCTTCCAATTTTATGACGCACCAGGGAGGATTCGCACCTCCGTAGTGCTACCTTTCAGGGCCTCGGCTTCGCGCCTTTCCAGCGCTCACGCCGCCATTCACCCGATTCACTCGCGGCAGATGCCGCAGTTCAATTTTATGGTGCACAGGGGAGGATTCGAACCTCCGTAGCTCCAAGGAGCGGCAGATTTACAGTCTGCTGCCATTAACCACTCGGCCACCTGTGCCCAAATGCCCGGCCGAGAGATTCTCGCTCTGCAACCGCTGCCCCGGCGGACTTCGCCGCGGCTGGCCAACGCTCTAAAACTTCTATACGACCACTGCCGGGAACTGCTTTACTTCCGCCACGCGACGCCAGCCAGCCAATCGGAGCCGGGCTCCGGCAACACTGTTTGCTGGTCTCGTGGAGTCTGCTGCGGAAGGTAACCCCGACCCGAGTCCTGTTCGATGCAGGAGAGTCTGGAGCTGGCGAAGGGATTTGAACCCCCGACCCTCTGATTACAAATCAGATGCTCTACCAGCTGAGCTACGCCAGCCCGAACAGTTCCCAGCCCTCCGGTTCAGGGCGCAGCCGTGCGCTCGAAACAGAGGGCTATAAACAGAACAGTAGCATACACGGAGGCGGTGAGCAATGCGGGCTTCCGCTGCCGTCCGAACTCACCGAAAGGGATCGTCATGAGGAGGGATGAAGCAAGTCAGAAGACGGAGCGCGACCCTGGGATCCTGCTGTTGGAATTGATTGCACGGGAACGGGTTGGAGACGCGGATGGCATGGCCGAACGGCACGAAGCGGGAGCCGTTGTTGACATAGGAAATGGGCAACCGGCGGCAAGGCGCGAGGCCATCCGGGTATTCAACGGACGGCTGCCGGCGATCGGAGTCAATTTCAAGACGGGCGAGCCATGGGCGGCCATAATTTGCGGCAATCTGGCCCTGACCTCGACGCTGGCGCCTGACGACAGCGTGACGGCGGAAGTGGCCCGTAGATAGGTAGACGGAAGCTGGCTCCGGGTGATTGACCAGCTCTCCATCGCGCGCGTGACGGGGGAATGAACGAAGCCCTCAGCAGCTCGATCCGCCGCCGGAAAAGACCATTTCTATGCGGCCATCGCGCATGGCATAGACGCGGAAGAACTGAGCCTCGGGGCTGTTGACGGAGGTGACAAGAAACTCTTTGCCGTTCTTGAGGGTGACGGTTCCGAGTACCTGCTCATTGTCGTCTTCGGTGTTGTGTTTCCAGAAGAGCACATGAAAGCGGCCGTGCGTGATATGACCTATGGCGAAGATGAGCTTGACGTTGGGCACGACGGAGGGATTAGAGCTGGAGAAATCAGTAAAAGAGCGCTCCACTACGATGAGGCTGCGGCCGCTCCAGTGGATGCGGTAGAGGCGGATGCCGCTGAGCGTGCTGAGGTGAACTGGGGAGGCGACGGCAAAGGCTTGGAGGGTCTGCTGGTAGTCGAGCCCGCCGACAGGGTCGAGGGGCGAGCCGGGTAAGAAGCCGTCAGGATCGCTGGCGGCAATGGCGGTGCGTTCGAGGGGCCGGCCGGTGTAGATGGCGCGGGTGGCGAAGCTGTAGCAGTTGTCGAGCTGTGCGGGGGTGGATTGCACGGTGTCTCCAAATCCCTCCGCGCTGACGATGGTGTAGGAATGAAACCGGCTGAGGTAAGAGGCGGCAAAGTCGCGGCAGCGGGCGATATCGGCGTCAGTGACCCAGTGATAATTGCAGGGCAGGTCGATCCATTCGCCGGAGGGCGTGATCCAGGCGATCTGCTCCACATTGGCGATGCCCGGCTGGGTGCGGATGCCGGTGCTGATGCCGCCGTTAAGCACCGAGTTGTCGCGGGAGACAGCGGCGAGCATGATGTTCCGCGGGGCCGGGCCGCGGGTTGGCTGGACCGCCGCGAAGCTCGGAGCGGACGCCAGCACAGCCAATAGCGCGAACAGGCTGACGCAGACAATGCGGAACCGGAAGGACAACCGACTCATGCCGCTGTTTCTCTCATGACTCAATTTTTATGGCCGCGAAGGCCGGCGTGACAAGCATGCGACACTGCCATGACATGGGACGACGAAAGGAAGTATCGCATGCCGGGGCGGCGGTGAGATGATAGTGGGCGATGAAGCACAGGCGCACCCGGATCACCATTGCTGTTGTCGCAGTTGTCCTGCTGCTGCTGGCAGGCGCTGTTTACCTGAGGGCCACAGCTCCTCCGGAGGTGGCCCGGTTGCTGCCCGAGTCGGATGGGATTATCTACCTGAACCTGAGGCCGTTGCGCGCGGCAACGCACTTTGACAGGACGAAGGTGCCGCACAGCCCCGCCTACCAGAAGTTCATCAACGCCACGGGCATTGTCTTCGAGCGAGACCTGAACCAGGTGGCGTTCGCGCTGGAACGGATGCCGAATCCGAAGGGACCGAATGGACCGGTGGCATATTCGGAGGTATTTGAAGGGCGTTTTAACGGCAAGCGATTGAAAAATTACCTGTCGAGCATTGCGACAGCGAGGGAGATTTACGCCGGACACACCATCTACGAGATACCGAACGATGGACGCACAGATCGCGTGACGCTGCTGGGCTACAACATGGTGGCGGTGAGCAACACGCCGACCGCTGGGCAGATTCATTCGATTGTGGAGCGGTACCGCACGGCGGCGCTACCCTTTACCGGCTCATCTCTGCTGGCGGCGCACTACCGGGAGGTACCGATGCTCTCGATTGCGTGGGGCATTGGGAAGATCGGGCTGCCGTTCAGCGGGAGCGGGGAGAAGCAGATATCACTGGACGGCGTCGATCTGCCGGTCTCGCCGGAGGCGACGCTGATTGCGTCGGTTCGCTGGGTGAATGGTTTGAATTTGCGCGCGGTGGAGATTGCCGGCAGCGCGGCGAACGCAGCGGCGACGGCCCAGGCCCTTCAGTCGGTCCTTGGGCTTCTGCACGCGGCGGAAGGCACTCCTCCGGGCCAGAAGATGGATCCCAATGTGAAGAAATTGCTGAACAGCGCGACGGTGCGGCAGAAGAAGGATCGCGTGGTGGTGACAGCCTCGATTCCGGAGGCTTTGGTGCGCGCGGCGCTGACGCCGGAGAAGAGGCCGGCGGCGGCTGGGCCTGCGAAGGCGGGCGCCAAAGCATCGCCAACCACTAAGCCGTGATGGCGGGCACCGAGGAGCTTTGGTCCCCTGAAATGAGACCAGGAGCAGAACAGCCGCCGGCCGGCGGCTGTTCTGAATGAAAACTTGCTCAGGGAAACATGGACATCGTTCTGGGATGCTTTGGAATTTTAGGCGGGGTATCCATTACTTTGAAATTGGCCGGCAATTGGAATATTGTGGCTGGAACATTTGCATTGAGATGAATGCTGGATAACTGGGTTGTAACATGGGTTTTCTCCCCGCTGTTATCCATAGTAAAGTCCATCTTTACGACTAAGTCGTACTTGGGCGACTTCCATACTTTGCCAATCGGCTTTCCGTTTTCGAGGATCGGCAGGACCACGCACGAGATGCCATCGACGGTAGCGTGATCATGGACCTGAGCATAGATGGCGGGATCATCCTGAAACTGGCGGGGTTGGCTTACGACTCTCTCCCGATATGCAATCTTGTTTTGATAATCGATCGAGTAAACCGCTAACCCATTATTGTCGAGCAGCCGCCCCGTTTTGAATTGCAATTCGCCATTGGGACCGGCCTGCGTCGTCACCGTTGCCACCGAACCATCCGTTGATCGATAGTAGCGGCCTGTGGATGTCGTGTCCTGGAGCATTTTCCCGTTCGGCGCCGTCTCTTCCCGCCGAGTTGTTTTCGTAGCCGACACTGAGACCCACTGGCCGGACGCCACAAGCGGGGCGGCCATTAGGATGCTTACGGCTATCAGCTTGTGCACAGTCATAAATCCCTCCCCGGCTAGAATCCACACCCCACACAGCAGTTGCCCGGAACATCTTCATAGTAGGTACCGCAGTCGCAAATTGTATATCCCGACGATCCACAGATGTCGCTGCACCCAGGGTCGCCGACACAGCCGCTGTTCGAATATGTGCATATTGCATGTGCAAGGGCCGTCTCCGGAAGCATGACCAGCGAGGCGAATCCGGCAATTAATGTGAGTTTTGCAATGACCTTGAGCATCGTCTTTTGTACTTGGGGGGGGAGTAGCACGGGAAGTCGACTTTAACAAATCGCATTTATCAGCGAATTGAACTTATGACCATATCTCTACGCGTAAGTTATTGACATAAAAGCAGAACAGCCGCCCGCGGGCGGCTGTGGTCATTTGGAGCGAAATTGCGAGCGGCTTATGCGCCCGGAGGGGCGGTGGACTCAGAGGCCGCCAGTTGCTGCTCCGTTTCATGGAGGAAAGGATGGGGGTTGACGGGGGTGCCGTGAATGATGACTTCATAGTGCACGTGCGGCCCGGTGGACCAGCCGGTATCGCCTACATAACCGACGAGCTGGCCAATGTGGACGCGTTCACCCTGGGTGACGGCAAATCCGGAAAGGTGGGCAAAGAGCGTCTGGATTCCATGGCCGTTATTGATAATCAAGACGCGGCCATAGCCGGTTTCGTGTCCGGCCGTTTCGACCACGCCGTCGGCGGTGGCATGGACACGGGTGCCGGTGGGGGCGGCGATATCGATGCCCTCGTGAAATTCCATTTGGCCGGGGATGAGGGGATTCTGACGCTCTCCAAAGGAACTGGAGACGCGGCCGGTGATGGGCCAGAGTGAAGGAGCATCGGCAAAGTCCGCCCAATCGCCGCCGTCCTTGCTCTCCAGGATGCTCATTTCGAGCGAATGGGCGATGCCACCGGCGAGCGCGGTGCTGCGCAGGGAGGTGAGTTCATTGAGCGACTGCACGTAAGCGGTCTGGGTGAAGGCAGAGCTGGTGTCCCCTGCCAGCGGGGCGGTGGCGGCCGTAGCGGCGGCCTTGGTGACATGAGGCTGGCGGAGGCCGTAGAGCGCCGCAACTTCACTGGCGAGCGAGCCGAGGGTGGCGGCCTGTACTTCCTTCTCGTGGGCGACGGACTGCAGATGCTGGTAATCCTGGCGGAGGGCAACCTGCTGTGAGCGGACTTCGTTAAAGCGGGCGGTCTTGAGCAGCATGCGTGTATAAGAGCCGGCCATGCCCGTAATGGTGAATGCTCCCACGACAGCGGCCACCACGAAAACATAGGCGTAATGCATGGGGATGGGAATCTTGCGCAGACGCCCATCCTGCTCCCGGGCGACAAAAATGATGTAGTAGCGCTTCTTCAACGTCCCCGCCTGTACGAAACAGAAATTTAATGATTGGCGACGCCGTCAAGTTTCGCATGACGACACCTTTTGAGACCCTACCAGCACTGAAAGCGGGAGGTCAACGTAGGAATGGCCTGGGCGTGCCGGAGGTAATGGGTAGATTGATCAAAAAGAAACGGTAATTGGTGCGGATGGAGGGCTTTGCAGGGATCGAGGCGGGCTGGGCGGGCGGTTTGCTGCGGCGGTCCGAAGTATGCTGATTGTGTCGAGAGAGATGCGGCGATGACGGCGGAGCGGGAGCTGATTGCGGGGATCCGGGCGCGGGCGCGGCGGTTTGGCCCCGGCGTGCGGCTGGGGATTGGCGACGATTGCGCGGTGCTCGCGCCGAGGGCCGGGCACGAGCTGGTGGTGACGACGGATATGTTGCTGGAAGGCCGGCACTTTCGGAGGGAGTGGCATACGCCCGAGTCAGTGGGGCACCGGTGCCTGGCGCGGGGGCTGAGTGATATTGCAGCGATGGGGGCTCGGCCAGTGGCGGCGTTCCTTTCGATTGCGATTCCGGCGGAGATGGCGGAGCCGGGAGGCAAGGGTGGCGGTCGGGAGCAGAGCTGGATGGAGCGGTTCATGGATGGACTGCTAACGCTGGCAGCGGCGCACCGGGTGACGCTGGCCGGGGGGGATTCGGCGGAATCGCCCTGCGGGATGCTGGCGGACATTGTAGTGATGGGCGAGGCTCCGAGGGGAAAGGCGCTGCTGCGGAGCGGGGCGCGGGCCGGGGATTGGATTTACGTGACGGGCGCGCTGGGCGGGGCCGCGGCGGAGCTGGAGCGGCTGGAGCGGAGTTCGCGATGGGGGACCGCGATGCGGAAGCTGACGCGGGCGGCGGATGCGACCCATCCGCACTTCTTTCCGCAGCCGAGGATTGCGGCGGGACTGGCGCTGCAACGGCGCGGACTGGCGACGGCGGCAATCGATGTGAGCGACGGGCTTTCGACGGACCTGGACCACTTGTGCGAGGAGTCGCAGCTGCGGGCCGAGGTGGATGCGGCGGCTGTTCCGGTGCATGCGCTGGCCATGGAGGCGGAGCGGCGCCGTTGGACGGAGTCGGCGCTGGGGCTGGCGCTCAATGGCGGCGAGGATTACGAACTGCTGTTTACGGCGCGGCCAGGGGCGCGGGTTCCGAAGACGATGGGAGGGGTGGCGGTGCGGGCGGTCGGGCGGATGCTTCCGGCGAATGCACGGAAACCTCGGATGGGGCTGCGCCATGCGGATGGGCGCGTGGAGCCGCTGACGGCGCGGGGCTGGGAGCATTTTCGGCGGGAATGACGCAGGAATGGTTCGCCGAGCGTGATTGCGGCGCGGCCATTTAGGATCAGAACTGTTATGGCTAGGGTTCGAGTTCGCTTTGCTCCTTCTCCGACGGGTTTGCTGCATGTCGGCAATGCCCGCACGGCGCTCTACAACTGGCTTTTTGCGCGACATCACGGCGGGAAGTTTGTTCTTCGCATTGAAGATACGGATGTGGATCGCAGCGAGGCGCGGCACGAGGCGCAGCTGATGGAAGATCTGCGCTGGATGGGGATGGAGTGGGACGAGGGACCGGGTGTGTTTGGGCCGCATGCGCCTTACCGGCAATCGGAGCGGCTGGGGATTTACCACGAGCATACGGAGCGGCTGCTGGCGGAGGGCAAGGCGTACCGCTGCTTTTGCACGCAGGAGGAGCTGGAGGCCGAGCGGGCGCAGGCGATGGCCGAGCATCGGCCGCAGGTGTATTCGGGGCGTTGCAGGGCACTGGGCGCGGCCGAGCAAGCGCGACGCGCGGCGGCGGGCGAGGCATTTGCGGTACGGCTGAAGATTCCGGATCATCCGCTGCGGTTTCATGACTTGGTGCGCGGGGAGGTGGAGTTTCCGCGGGAGACGGTGAGCGATCCGATCCTGGTGCGTTCTTCCTCGGCAGGCTCTTCGGCGGGGCCTGCGGGCGGCATGCCGGTCTACAACTACGTGGTGACGGTGGATGACGCTCTGATGGAGATCACGCACGTGATTCGCGGGGATGACCACATTTCGAACACGCCGAAGCAGGTGGCGATTTACGAGGCATTCGGGTGGAACGTACCGGAGTTTGCGCACTTGTCGACGATATTGGGCAGCGACCGGGAGCGGCTGTCGAAGCGGCATGGGGCGACATCGATTGCGAGCTTTCGCGAGATGGGAATTTTGCCGGAGGCGCTGGTGAACTATCTTGCGCTGCTGGGCTGGGGCGCGGAGGGTGGCACGCGGGAGATATTTCCGCTGGAGGAGCTGGTGGAGGCCTTCAAGCTGGAGCGCGTGACGGCTTCGCCGGCGGTGTTTGATTTTGAAAAGCTGAACTGGATGAACCGGCACTACCTGAAGCAGTGCGACGGCGAGCGGCTGGCGGAGCTGGCGTGGCCCTACTTTGCGCAGGAGGGGTGGCTGCCGGCGCAGGATACGGCCGGAGCGGATGTGCGGGCGTGGTTCGAGCGGCTGCTGGGGATTTTTGTGCCCTCGGTGGACTTGCTGGACCAGGTGCCGGGCCGGGCGCGGTTTGTGTTTGATTTTGATCCGCTGCGGGCGCGCGACGAGGCGGAGAACGCCGCACTGCTGGCGAGCGAGAACGCCCAGAAGGTGCTCTCAGCCTTTGCGGAAAAGGTGCGGGCGCATGAGGGGCCGGTGGATGCGGCGCAGTTCAAGACATGGATGAACGAGGTGAAGACCGAGACGGGCGTGAAGGGCAAGGAACTGTTTCACCCGGTGCGAATTGCGCTGACGGGTTCGCATTCGGGACCGGAGTTCGACAAGCTGATTCCGCTCTTTGAGGAAGGCAGCGGGCTTTCGCTGCCGGTGCATGTGCTGAGCGTGCGCGAGCGGGTGGAAAAGTTTCTGGCCGAGTAAGTGCCTTACTCGGCGCGGTAGAAGCTGAGGCCTGCGTCACCCTGATAGAGGGTGCGGTAGAGGTGCAGGTTGCCGTAGAATTCGGCGAGCGCGTGGCGCTTGGCGTGTTCGGCGATGACGATGGCATCTGCAGCGAGGATGGCACTAGATGTGCCGCCGAGCAGGTGGAGGATGAGTTCGTATTCTTCGGCGGCTTCGTAGGGCGGGTCGAGGAAGACGAGGTCGACTTCCCTGCCCCGTGTGGCGAGTCGCTTGAGCGCGGCCGCTGCCGTGGCAGATTCCAATGCGTAGCCGGCGTGAATTTTTAGCAGCGAGAGATTGGTGCGAATGGTTTTGAGCGCCGGTGCGGCGTGCTCGACAAAGATAGCCTCCGCGGCGCCGCGGCTGAGGGCCTCGATGCCGACGGCGCCCGAGCCTGCGTAGAGATCGAGAAAGACGCAGCCTTGGATACGCGGGGCGAGGACATTGAAGAGGGTTTCGCGCAGGCGATCGCTGGTGGGCCGGGTGTGGCGGCCGGGCGGCGCGGAGAGCGGCCGCGAGCGAAATTTGCCGGCGATGACACGCATGATTCATTCATGCTAAACCCGAGGCGCACAAGCCGCTCTTACGGTGCAGAACGCATCGCGGTGCGGAGGGGCGGAGACGGGCTTGTGAGATTTTCAACGGCGGCGATCACGGTCCAACCCGTACAATACGGACGGAAAGAGAACGAGGAGTGAGCATGCGCGGATGGTCGTTTCCCCTGGGTCGGTGGTTTGGAGTACACATTCGCGTGCATGTGCTGTTTGCGCTGCTGCTGCTAATCTGCGTGGTATCGACGGACCTGCCGGGACTGCCGCTGTGGCGAGGTCTGATGCTTTGTGCGCTGCTGTTTGCGTGCGTGGTGCTGCGCGAGGTGGTGCGTCTGATTGTGGCGAGCTACTATGGCGTGCACTTGCGGAGCATTCTGCTGCTGCCAATTGGCGGTTTGCTTTCCTACGCAAGCCCTGACAGCGCGGAGCGCGCACAGACGGGCCGGGCACAGACAGCGATAGGGATTGCGGGGCTGGCGGGAAGCCTGCTGTTCGCCGCCATATTTGCGGGTCTGATCATTGGCGTATCACCGCAGGTACCGGTGTTTGCGCGGGCGTGGGTGACGCCGGAGCACCTGCTGCGCTCGCTGGTGTGGATGAACGTTGGACTGTTCGCGGTGCACTTGCTGCCGGCATATCCCCTGGACATGGGACGGCTGGCACGGGCGTATTACATTCGCAAGCAGGGGGCGGCGCAGGGTGCCAAGTCTGCCTCGCAGCTGAGCCAGGTGATTGGCGCGACGGCCATGGTGATTGGCCTGGTGCTGCTGGCGGTGCCGAATCTTTCGCTGACCGAAGAGATCAGTCCGTGGCTGATCATGGGCGGGTTTTTCATGTTCATCGGAACGCAGCTTGAGGACCAGGGCGTGATGGTGCAGTCGATTGTGGACCAGGTGCGGATGCAGGACGTGATGCTGACGGAGTTCAGCACGCTGTCGCCATCGGACACCTTGGCGGACGCACTGGAGAAGGCGATCCATTCGCTGCAGGACGATTTCCCGGTGGTACGGGGGATGAACCTGATCGGCGTGGTGTCAAAGCAGAGCATCGTGCAGGCGCTGCGACAGGACGGGAACAATTATGTGCAGTCGATCATGTCACGGGGCTTTCAACTGGCGCAGCCTGATGATTCGCTGGGGCTGATGATCCGGAAGATCGACAGCGGGCGGATCCCGCTGATTCCCGTGGCCGAGCATGGGCGGGTGGTAGGAATCGTGAGCTTGCAGAACCTGCGCAGCAGTATGGTGTTGCTGGCCGAACATCGGCGACTGCAGCGGGAGCAGTAAGCGGTGGCGGGAAGATTATTTGCTACCAAATCCGCCAACGGCGGGCAGGTATGGGGCAACGGCGCAGACAGGGAGCACCCACGATGAGGGACGAAGCCGGTCTGGCGCCGGGGCTTTACCTGGTGGCGACTCCGATTGGAAATCTCGAGGATATAACGCTGCGCGCGCTTCGGGTGTTGCGCACGGTGGACCGGATTGCGTGCGAGGACACGCGGCAGACGCAGAAGCTACTGAACCACTTTGGCATTGAGAAGCCGACGCTGAGCCTGCACGGGCACAACGAAGCGGCGCGGACGCCGGAGGTGCTGGCGGCGTTGCAGGCCGGTGAGCGGGTGGCGGTGGTGAGCGACGCGGGGATGCCGGGAATCTCGGACCCAGGGATGCACCTTGCGGCGGCGGCGCTGGAGGTGGGGATTGGGGTGTATCCGGTGCCGGGGGCGAACGCGGCGCTGACGGCGCTGGTGGCCTCGGGACTGCCGACGGAGCGTTTTTTGTTTTTCGGATTTTTGCCGTCGAAGGCGGGCGAGCGGCGCACGGCGCTGGAGCGGCAGCGCGAGCAGACCGAAGAGCGGGTGACGGTGATTTTCTATGAGGCTCCGCACCGGATTGTGGAGATGCTGGGCGACCTGGCGGCGGTGTGGGGCGAGGATGCGCGGGTAGTGCTGGCTCGGGAGTTGACGAAGCTGCACGAGGAGTTTTTGCGGGGCACGGTGGCGGAGGTTCGCGGGGTGCTGGGCGAACGGGACAGGGTGCGCGGGGAGATGGTGGTGCTGCTGGATGCGGTTCCCGAGGCGCGGGTTGTGGTGGCGGAGAGCGTGGGGGAACGAGTGGCGGCGCTGGCTCGCGAGGAGGGTCTGGATGAGCGCGATGCTTTGAAGCGAGTGGCGAAGGAGCGGGGTGTTTCAAAGAGTGATGCTTACCGGGAGTTGCAGCGGGAGCGGGGGAAACGGTAGGCG
>CAZWSD010000073.1:0-11193 GCA_964636535.1 uncultured Acidobacterium sp.
GGGACATGCACCAATCGCTTGATCCGAATTCCAACAGGATTTGGAAAAACTCTAGGGGTGCTTGCCGCGTGGTTATGGCACCGCGTAGAGCGGCAGGATGACAAGTGGCCACGCCGCTTGGTTTGGTGCGCTCCGATGCGGGTGCTGGTGGAGCAAACCGAACAAGAAGCACGCAGCGTGCTCGACAAACTCGGCGTGATGTGGAATGGGAAGCCCGATCATTCCGGAAAAGTTGGCGTGCACCTCCTGATGGGCGGTACCGACAGTGGTGACTGGCAGCTTTATCCTGAGCACTGCGCCGTACTGATCGGAACTCAGGACATGCTGCTTTCACGCGCTATGAACCGTGGCTATGCCGTGCCACGCGCGCGATGGCCGATGGAATTTGGCCTGCTTAATCACGATTGCCTTTGGGTCATGGACGAGGTGCAGTTGATGGACGTGGGGCTTGCCACGTCCGCACAGTTGCAGGTTTTTCGTGAGGATAATGCCGATAATGGGCAGGCGTTCCGGCCCTGCTGTACGTGGTGGATGAGCGCTACCTTACAGCACGATTGGTTGCAAAAGAGCCCCGACACTGAGAAGATGGCAGTCTCTCTGCCACAAACCGCGATTCCTGTAACGGAACGCGCTGGTCTCCTGTGGGATGACGTCCATAAGCCTTGCCGATTGGAGGCTGTCACGGACGAGAAAATGCTGGCCGAACTGGTTGCGAACCAGCATATCGAAACGGGACGCGGCACGAAGGGGCCGACATTAGTAGTAGTCAATACCGTTGATCGAGCGGTGCAGGTGTTTGAAACGCTGCAACAGAATAAGACTCTCCAGGGGAGCGATTTCCGCCTCGTGCATAGCCGTTTCCGTCCCCATGAACGCACATCCTGGCGTAAAGAGTTTCTAAACCGCAACGCATGCTCGTCGAACACTGACCGCATCATCGTAGCCACGCAGGTAATCGAAGCGGGCGTCGATTTCTCGGCCGGGCTGTTGATTACCGAACTGGCGCCTTGGCCGAGCCTGGTGCAGCGTTTCGGGCGCGCGGCGCGTTGGGGTGGTGAGGCGCAGGTCATTGTCACCTACTTCAGTCCGGCGGATAACAAGAAGGTAGCCCCCTATACCAAGGATGAAGTGGACGCGGCCCGTGATGCCTTGGATCTATTGCAGGATGTTGCGCCGCTACATCTCGAACGTTTCGAGGAGCAACATCCTGAGCTTCTCCCTCGTCTTTATCCTTATGAACCAAAGCATTTGCTGCTGCGACATGAACTCGAAGAATTATTCGATACTACACCAGACCTTTCCGGTGCCGACATCGACATCAGCCGGTTTATTCGCTCGGGCGAGGAACGCGATCTGCAAGTCTTTTGGGTCGATGTGCCGCAGACGGATGTGCTAGATTCGAAACTAAAGCCCTCGCGCGAGGCGCTGTGTGCCGTGCCTTTCCTCAAGGCGTGCGACTGGTTGTGCGGAAAGGAAAGCGGGCGCACGAAAGCGCCTCGGCTCAAGAAGAACATGCGCGCCTGGGTCTGGGATTGGCTTGACGGTAAATGGCGTCGTGCGGAGCGGTGCGATCTCTATCCAGGCCAGACGGTACGAGTAGCTGCCGATTGCGGAGGGTACAACCCCGAGAAGGGATGGTCGCCGGATAGTTCGGAAAAAGTGGCGACGGTGGCTCCCGCTGTGCCCGAATGCGCCGAAGAGGCCGATTCCGCTCAAGACGACGAATCCTGGAGTGCATACCCGTGGCAGACCATTGCCGTGCATGGGCGCGAGACCGGTCTCGAGGCACGGGGAATAGCTGAGCAACTGGTTCCGGAGCTTGCTGACTTGTTTGATCTTGGCGGACGATGGCACGACGCAGGGAAAGTCCATCCCGCTTTCAACAACTCGATAAAGGAAAGCCAGGATAGGCCCGCTCGACGCGACCTGGCGAAAGCGCCGAAAGAGGCCTGGTTGCCCATGAGCAAGCTGTACCCGATGAAGGATGGCGAGCGCCGTCGCGGTTTCCGCCACGAGCTTGCGAGCGTGCTTGCCCTGTTTGCCGTTTTGCAGCGGCATAACCCCGACCATGAAGCGCTCCTGGGTCCTTGGCGCGAGCTGCTCCAGAAAGCCGGCATGGCTTTGGAATCGGACCCTTCACCCGACAAGCCACCCAATTCTCTGGAACATGAAATACTTGTGCTCAACGCGCAGCAATTCAATTTGCTGGCTTACTTGGTCTGCGCTCATCACGGCAAGGTACGGCTTGCTTGGCATGCCTGCCCCGCCGATCAGGTGGCCGCCGATGAGGGTTTGCGCATCCGCGGTGTTCGCGACGGCGATACTTTGCCGCCGTTGGTTCTCACCGCCGCCGACCGCACGCTTCATGAGTTGCCGGAGACTTTCCTCGATCTGACCCCTGCCACGGCCGGACTCAACCCACGCACCGGTGCGGGTTGGACAGAGCGCGTTTTGTCGTTGCTCGATCACTACGGCCCTTTCACGCTCGCTTGGCTGGAAGCCCTGCTGCGTGCTGCCGACCAGCGCGCATCGCGCCTGTCTAACGTGCGCGATGAACTGCTCAATCCGGAGGTGAAGTAATGAATATTCATGACCTCAGCGGCTGCGCCCCGACACCGCTGGCGCATTACCTCAAAGCGCTCGGTATATTGCGCCTCGTGGCTGAGCAAGCCGACCCACAGGCGCGAGGGTGGTGGGATGGGGATCGGTTCAGGTTGGCGACTCAGTTGGACCGTGAAGAGCTAGAGACATTCTTTCTCATACGTTATGAGCCGACCCCAATTTTTAATCCTTGGGGGGCGAGATCTGGCTTCTACCCCAGTGATTCCGAAAAATCAGCCCGTTATGAACTGACGGAAATCGAGAAAACAAGTGACCCAAGGTTTTCATCTTATAAATCGACAGTCAAAATTATACGGCACGTTATTAGTAGCGCAGTTGGCGAAGCAAAGCCGAAGGACGATGATATTGAGCGTCTCATTCTCGCTCTGCGCAATACAGTGCGCGGCAAGTCGTATATGTGGATTGATTCCGTTGCTGCTGTAGTGAAGGCAGAAAGCGATGAAGGAATCGCCTTTCCTGCACTGTTTGGTACGGGAGGTAGCGAGGGGAGCGGAAGTTATACATCTGCTTACATGGCAGCAATTAGACAATGTCTATTGCTGCATAGATGGGATCATGCGATCTCCAGTGCATTATTTGAAGACTATGCTGTTCCAGGTTGCGCTTGGGATCAATCCATGGGGCAATTCATGCCTTCCGGCGCAGCCACTCCGTGGGATTTTCTCTTTGCATTTGAAGGAGCTTGTGTTGTCAGATCGGCGGTTACCTCCCGTGGCGCTAATTCGAATAAATCGAGGTGGATGTCATCGCCTTTCTTTGTGGCACCAACATCTTACGGTTATGTGAGCGGCGCGGAGTTGGATGAATACACCCTGAACAAGGGAAAGCGAATGCCGGGGCGTGGCGAACAATGGTTTCCATTATGGAACCAGCCAATGCTCTGCGACGAAATGTCTCAGATGTTTGTGGAGGGACGAGCTGTCACAAAGCGATCCACCGCAAATGATGGTTGGTCGATGGTCCGCGCGGTCAGCTCTCTGGGAGTGAGACGTGGAATCCGAGAGTTTGTTCGGTTCGGCTATCAACAAAGAAATAATTTGGCAACGCACTTTGCCGTTCCCCTTGGGCGCTTTCGCGTCCCCAATCGCACCTCTCCGCGTCTATCCTGCCTTGATGATCTTGACGCTTGGCTGCCACGCCTGCGTCGTGAGGCACGTAACAACAATGCGCCAAATCGCCTGAAACTCACCGAACGGTGTTTGGCGGATGCATCGTTCGCCGTGGTCCAGCATTCCGATGAACCCAACCGCTGGCAATCAGTGTTGCTGGCGCTGGCCGATATCGAGGCAGTGCAGATCACCGGCAGCGGCTACCGGGCCGGTCCTGTACCGAAATTGGGTCCGGAATGGGTAAAAGCCGCGAACGATGATACCGCTGAATTCCGCTTGGCCTTGTCGTTTGCGCTTCAGGCCAGTGACTTCGGCCGCGACAATGATAAGCCGCTGGATCCGATTCGCCGTCATTGGCTCCCGCTCGATCCAGACAAGCCGTGGAAATTCGCCACAACCGGCACTGGCAGCCAGACCCGCTTACAGACCAGACCGGACACGGTCATACAGGGGCACCGCGGCATTGACGATGCCATCGCACTGGTGAAGCGGCGGCTAGTCGAGGCGGCGCAACGCGGAGAGCGCCGCTTGCCACTTCAAGCCGCCACAAGAGCCATGGTCCATCCTGCTGATCTCTGTGCTCTCATTACTGGTGCGGTGGACATAGACAGAACTTTGGCTTTGGGCCGTGCCCTGATGGCATTGGATTGCAAGTTGTGGCTACAACAGTACATTTCACTAAGCCGACCACAACACGCCGAGTGGCCCGACGACGCTTGGCTCGCGATCCGCTTGGCCATATTGCCCTGGCCGCTGCCCGGCGGCAGGCGTATCGGTGTTGATCCGGCCATCCTGCGGCGTCTCGAAAGCGATGACTCCGCCACGGCCGTTGAACTGGCTCTGCGCCGTCTGCGCGCCGCCGGTATTTACCCGACGGTGCGGGTAGCTTCGGTATCGCCCGAAACCGCGCGCCTTTGGGCGGCGGCTCTCGCTTTTCCCATTTCACGACGCACGGCAATGGACTTTGTCCGCTGCCTTGACCCTCATTCACTAAAGGAGACCGCATAATGACTCTCAATCTTTCTGAACTCGGCAACGCTCAACGCCTGCTGTTTGAAATCCCCCTCAGACCACTTCAGGGGCAGCGCTTCCAGCCCACGGGTTTCCCCGGACTTGGCGCTGCCACCTTTCAGACCAAAGACGGTCAATGTCTGCTAGTTGAAAGCGCACAAAGCATGGCCAACAGGCTGGAACTCACAAGCTGGGATGAGACCAAGCAGAATCTAAAAGATGATCTGGTGGGTTTGTCGCACGTACGGGTTATGCGAAACGGGGAGTTCCTGACCGACACCGTATTGGAATCGCACCGCATCAATAGCCCTTATCTGCTCGAAGGAAGCGACAAAACTGATTTCTTCAACGCTTTAAAAACGGACTTGGGTGGATTGGAAGAAGGTCCGAGTGACCGCCGGAAACTTGCTGAAACCCTTCTAAAGTACGACATCGGTTCCTTGCTCCATGGCGCGTTCCTGGCGAAGAAAGACTTGTTTGGCGGTCGCTTGCGTGTAGCGCGCGCGGTCTCTGCCTTCATCGAGGCTGACGGTGTCCGGGTCGCGGCATCCGGTGGTGTCAAGAACGACCACGTGAATCCGTCCGGCGAAACCAAATCAGGTTTTGGCAACGTCCCCTTCGCGCGCGATGAGTTCACCGCCGAACGCATTACCCTCTATGTCAATATTGATCTCGCTCAGCTTCGCGGCTACGGTCTGGGCGCCGACGTAGAGCGCCTGCTTATATTGCTTGCGCTATATAAGCTGCGCGCGCTGCTTGATGGAAATCTGCGGTTACGTACCGCCTGCGACCTGCGCGTGGACACTGATGCCATCACTGCAAATGTACCGGCTGGCTATAAGCTTCCGCCTTTGACCGAGCTGGCCGCCGAACTCAAGCCTGTGATTGAAAAGTGCCGTGACAAGATGACCGTTACCAACGTCATATTCAACGATGTGTTGAAAAAAAACAAGGGGGAGAATAAGCCCGCAGACGGCGATACCGATAACGGCGACGCTGAAGCCAGCGAGGATTAAGTATGCCAACACTGATACTGCGCTTTCCCGGGCGGCGCTATCACGCCACGCCGTGGGGGCATCATGTCAACGAAGGCCAGATCGAATGGCCGCCGTCACCATGGCGCCTGTTGCGAGCATTGATCGCTACCGGCTATACCACGTTACAGTGGCCGGGCGATGGTCTGCCACCACTAGCGTGTTCGCTGATCGGGAAACTAGCCAGTGTTCTGCCGCGCTATCGCTTGCCACCTGGTGCAGGCACTCACAGCCGGCACTATATGCCGCAGGCCAAATTCAAGAAGGGCCGGGAAAACACCACCCTGGTTTTCGACACTTGGGTACAGGTTGATAGTGGCGCATTGACCATAACATGGGACGTAACGCTAAATGATGACGAGACGTTGCTACTCTCAAAACTGGCCGAACGTCTCGGATACCTCGGTCGGTCAGAAAGTTGGGTGTTGGCTCGCTTGGGTCAACCCGACAAACTCTTACCGGGAGATAACGATTGTTTTTCGTGCGATGGTGAGCAAGTACCGGGCAGAGAATGGGAGCAGGTTCCGCTGATGGCACCTCTCTCTGTGGAGCGGTATGGCCGATGGCGACAGACTGCTCTTGACGCTGAATTGGCAAAGCTTCCGGCAGTAGATGCCGCCAATAAAAGGCTGAGTGAGAAAAACGCATTGGAGCAGCGTCGGAAATTAGAGAACTCATATCCGCCTGACCTTATCGCCTGTCTGCAAACGACAACGGATGGGCTACGTAAACTGGGCTGGAGCCAACCGCCCGGGAGCGAGCGCATATTCTACTGGCGTCGAGTCAACGCTTTAGATGTGGGAGTGCCGAAAGTAGTGCGGAAAGCGGTTTCTGCGCCACTTGTTGAGGCGATGCTACTCTCGATGGCTACAACCAGCGGCAACAATCACGCGTTGCCCCCTATTACTCGCACGTTGCCTCAGGCAGAATTGCTCCATCGTGCACTTGTTAAGGCTGCATGTCGGCAGGGCGAGATGCCAAGCAAGGTTTTGACCGGTCGCGATGAATCGAGAAAGCCGCTCGCCAAACCTCACCATCATGCCCATTTGTTGCCGCTCGATCTTGATGATGATGGGCATCTGGACCATATCCTTATTTGGGCACCGATGGGATTAGATGCATCGGCACAAGCAGCGGTCCGTGCCGTTCGCACGACATTCACAAAAAGAGGAGTCGGCCCACTACGACTCGCTCTGGTAGGGTTTGGCAATCTTTCGGAGTTACGGACACTCTCGGGTACGTATGGCGAGAAACTGTGCGCTGTCATCGGTTCCTCGGCGGGTGCGACCGAATGGATCAGCATTACACCATTTGTACCGCCTCGATACCTGAAGAAGCAAGGAAGAAATACTCTCGAAGGCCAAGTCATCGCCGAACTAGTCACGCGCTTTCATCCGGAACCTATCGGCATCAGTGTGTTGGACGCGCGTAATAATGCGCGGCTATTGCACATGCGTCATTTCATTCGCTCTCGGAGACAAGGCCCGGCGGCGCCGATTGATATTGGGTATTCCCTTGCGCTGCGGTTCGCAGAACCGATAAAGGGACCGTTATGCCTGGGTTACGCCTGCCATTTCGGCCTTGGCCTATTTACAGCTTGCTGAACCGATCTTGAGGAGTGGTCTATGCCCCGCATAAACCCAAGAGTATTGTGATCGATCAGCGCCGGAGTATCCAGCAGACCCCGGTTCGGGTCAGTGATCGGTGGACTGATCGATTACGGCATCCAGATCGGCGCGGAAACGCTCCGCATCGATCTGGAGCACCCGCGCGGCGGCCTCGGCAATTACCGCCCGTGACACGAACCGACGCGGGAGGATCGGACAGGGCTCGGCAACCGGCACCCCATTGTGGGTCACGACGGGGGGTTGCACCGCCTGCACTTCTCGAGGCACCGCTGCGGATTCATTGCGAAGCTCCCATTGGGTAATGATTCCGTTCTTATCCGGTTGTCACAGACAACCGCTACCGGTAGTATGCTGAGCATCTGCGTCAGCTTGGGGCGATCAATGGCGATTGACGTGCTTGGGTGAGATGATTTGCCGTTCCCGCGCTTGCTGCAGGAGTTTCAACACTTGTTCCCAGACGAAGCGGCGTGCGATGGGGTGACGGATTCGTCCGTCCTCACTGTGGAATGACCGGGGAGCTTTATCGTTACTCCGCCCGCCTGGGTGTGCGCTTTGCAGCCGGAAGTGTGCGCTTTGCAGCCGGAAGTGTCGGGCTTTGCAGCCGGAAGTGTCGGCGTGAAGCTCGTCTCACCTCCGGCACCGTCATGGAGCGCACGCACACGCCGCTCTCGGTCTGGTTCTAGGCAGCCTACATGGTTGCCGGTCAAACGCCGGGCATGTCGGCTGTCCAGTTCCAGCGGCAGCCCGGATTGTCGCGCTACGAGACCGCCTTCCAGATTCTCCACAAGCTCAGGATGGGCAGGGTTCGCCCCGACCAGGACCGGATCGGCGGTATGCCCGGCGAAGTCGCCGAGGCTGAGGAAACCTGCGTGGGCTGGCGTATACGCGGCAAGGGGCGCGGCGTTCACAACATGGTGCTCGTGTCTGGTGCCGTCAAAGTCCGCCAGCGTAAGCAGGCTGGCAGCCTCAATATACGGAAGAACGGGCGGTATGCAGACCGGGTTCGACTTAGTCTGGTTCCGGGCCGAGCCGCCCAATCGCTTGGTGTCTTCATCGAGAGCGGTGTGGCACCAGACACCCGGATCATCACGGTTGATTGGAGCGGCTATGCCAGCCTCGGTAAGCATGGCTGCGACCACGTATCCATCGCGGAACTGGGCGATCCGCAGGTCGGTGAAGAGTTCATGCCCATCATTCATCTCGTATTTCCCAACCTCAAAACCTTGCTGCGCGGCATCCATCATGGCGTCAGACTGCAGTGCCTACGGGGATATCTCAACGAGTTCACGTTTCGTTACAACCGCCGCTTCTATCCGTTCAATGCGTTCCGCCCCCTGCTCGGCATCGCTGGCAACGTCACCGCGCTTACCTATGCCGAGCTCTGTGCAGAAAAATCATGGCCTACTACATCTAGTGGATGTCTGTGACAACCGGATAAGTAATCATGGATGGAATCCAGCACGAACTACCGCTCCCCTTCCCTGAGCTTTCTGGGGACCTGCCGCTACTCCCCGCGCGCATGGTCAACGAGTATGAGTACTGCCCGCGGCTTGCCTACCTCGAATGGGTGCAGGGCGAATGGGCGGAATCGGGCGATACCGTGGAGGGTCGCTATCATCACCGGCGTGTTGACAGTCCAGGCGGCGAGTTGCCGGAGCCCGGCGACATCGAGGAAAACGAGAAGATCCACGTGCGATCCATCACCCTGTCGTCCAACCACCTCGGGTTGATCGCCAGGATGGACTTGATCGAAGGCGTGGGCAGCGTGGTGACACCCGTGGACTACAAGCGCAGCAAGCGGCCGCATGTACCTAAGGGAGCCTACGACCCGGAGCGCATCCAACTGTGTGTGCAGGGCCTCATTTTGGAGGAGCACGGCTACACCTGCCTGGAAGGCGTCCTGTATTATGCCGGCTCGCGTGAACGCATACGCATCCCCTTCGATGAAGAGTTGCGCACTCGTACCTTGGCTGCCGTCAATGGTCTGCGCTTTGTAGCCGCCGGTGGACAACTGCCGCCACCGCTGGAGGATAGCCCCAAGTGCCCGCGGTGCTCATTGGTCGGCATATGTCTCCCAGATGAGGTCAACTTCCTGCGCAAATCGAGCGAGGCCCCGCGTCCACTGGCGGTTGCCAGGGACGAGGCGCTACCGCTTTACGTACAAGCCAACCATGCCAAGGTCGCCAAAAAAGCGGAAACTCTGGAGATATCCGTGGACGATCAACTGCAGACTACGGTGCGGCTGATCGATGTATCGCAGCTTGTGCTACTGGGTAACATCTATGTGACAACGCCCACACTGCATGAGCTGATGAGGCGCGAGACCCCCATTACATGGCATTCCTACGGTGGTTGGTTCCTGGGGCATTCGGTAGGGGTCGGACACAAGAACGTCGAGTTGCGCACTGCGCAATACCGAGCGAGCTTTGATGAGAGGCGCTGCCTTCATCTTGCGCGAGGCTTGGTGCACGCCAAGATCATGAACTGTCGTACACTGATGCGCCGCAACTGGCGAGGAGAAGAAAAACCGGACCTACTCATGGACGACCTAAAACGGGATGCCGATAGCACCCGGCGCGCTGGCAGTCTCTCGGAATTGCTGGGTATCGAGGGCATGGCGGCACAACGTTATTTCGGCCAGTTCAATCACCTGCTCAAGTGCGAGGGTGAGCCCGGGACGTTCCGTTTCGAGTTCACCCATCGCAACCGCCGACCGCCCACCGATCCCGTGAACGCCTTGCTTTCCTATGCTTATTCTCTGCTGGTCAGAAGCTGGACGGTCACATTGTCGGCCGTTGGTTTCGATCCCTATCGCGGCTTCTATCATCAGCCGCGCTATGGCCGACCGGCACTGTCGCTGGACATGATGGAGCCATTCCGTTCCCTGCTTGCCGACTCCTGTGTCCTGTATGCCGTCAACAATGGCGAGGTGCGTCCGTCGGATTTTATCAACGCAGCCGGAAGCGTGGCGCTATCAGGGGATGGACGCAAGCGTTTCATTGCCACATTCGAGCGGCGCATGAGCCAGGAAATCACGCATCCTCTGTTCGGCTACAAGGTCAGTTACCGGCGCTTGCTGGAGCTCCAGGCCCGGTTGCTTGCGCGTTTTCTTCTCGGAGATATACCGGATTATCCGAATTTCACAACGAGGTGATCCCATGGATGAGCATTTATACGTCATCACTTACGATATCCAAGACCAGAAACGCTGGCGCCGGGTGTTCCGGCTCTTGAATGGCTATGGAGAATGGCTGCAATTGTCGGTATTCCAGTGCCGCCTGAGCCGCAGGCGTTATGCAGAATTGCTGGCGATGCTTGACGAACTCATTCTTGCCGATCATGATCATGTGCTGATGCTTGACTTGGGTCATACGGAAGGCATACGCCCCCGGATAGCAAGCCTAGGCAAGACATTCAGGCCGATCGAACGGGAGGTGGTAATTGTATAAGTGGCTTACCCGCCGGGCAATTGCGAGCGCTGCAGTGGTAGCATTATGCTTGGGGAGCGCTCGCAAAGCGTATGTTCTTTTAAAATATGGAAAATTTTACTTGTGTAAAGGCCTTGGCCACCGTCTGTCCACACTACGAAAAGCCCAACCAGATAGGCACTCGCAACAAGCTGTGCTCAAGCAGCAAAAGCGTGGCACCAAGCATGGCGCGGTTATCCGCAGCATTTCGCTGCGGCCTCATTGAAGCTTTGGTGTTTTGCGCCTCTTGACAAGCTGGGAGGGTGTTATCCGCAGCATTTCGCTGCGGCCTCATTGAAGCGAACTGAACCTTGGTCAGAAG
>CAZWSD010000074.1:0-11151 GCA_964636535.1 uncultured Acidobacterium sp.
GAGGGATAGAGGAGCCGGCAACGGTATGGTTGCCGGCTTTTTCGTGTTTTTTGGGGAGGCGAGCGATTCCGGGATTGCCATAGGTGGTTTTGCGGATCAGCCGGGCCGCCGGGTGTTGCTGGAGGCATTGGCCGTAGAGCGGGCGTTTCCGGGCAGAGGAATCCTGGAATCGATTCAGGGTCTGTTGACAGGCCCTAATTTGCTGGGCCGTAGAGGTAGCGGTTGAAGAAGTTGGCCATGTCGCGGTCGGCTTCCCTGGCTTCGGGCATGCGTGGGTTGTTCCAGAAGGCGTGAGGCAGGGCTTCAAAGACGATGAGCTGGGTTTTGACGCCGGCGTTGAGGAAGTGGCGGTCGAGGATGGAGGTGCCGCTGAGGAGCATGTCGCGGGTGCTGGAGATGAAGAGAGTGGGCGCGAGGCCGCTGGCGTTGGCGAAGACGGGGGAGAGGATGGGATTGCGGGGATTGGTGTTGCCGACATAGCTGTGAGCCATCTGGTGGCCGTTTTTGGGGGGGGCGAGATAGCCGGAGAGGCCGTTGAGGGCGAAGAGGGATTGGGAGTCGCCGGGGCGGGAGAAGTCGCCGAAGCCGGAAAAGATGCCGAGGGCGGCGGGCTGTGGCAGGTGGAGGTGTTTCAGGTCGACGGCGATTTCGCCGGTGAGGATGGCTCCGGCGGAGGTGCCGTAGATGACGATGTGTTTGGCGGGGTAGTGCTTGAGGAGCGCCTTGTAGACGGCGACGGCGGCGTTGAGGGCGGCGGGGAAGGGATGCTGGGGCGCGAGAGGATAGAGGACGGCGACGACCTTGGTCTGGGTGAGGTTGGCCATGGGAATGGTCTCAGTGAGGGAGCCGGAGTCGACGATGAAGCCGCCGCCGTGGACGTTGAGGAGGACGTAGTCGCGGTGGCTGGCAGGGGTGTGGATGGGAGTGATGATGCGTACGGGGACACCGGCGATGGTGCTCCTGGATAGTTTGGCGGGGTAGAGCTGGAGGGAGACCTGACCGGCGTGGGCCTGCCAGACGTTGGTTTCGTGGCGTTGCTGGGCGATGGACTGGTGTTGCTGGAGGTCGGACTGGCTCTGGGCGAGGAAGGACTGGGCCTGTGGGCTGACGTCATTGGGGATGGGGACGACGCGGGTGACGTAGGCGGTGCCGTGGGGGCCGATGTAGCTGGAGTCTTTATGGGGCGCGGAGGCGGCTGTGGCGGCCTGCTGCGCGGAGGCGACGGCGGTGAGAAGCAGGAGGGTGGCGAGGAGTTTCATGGGTTCTCCCGGGGGTGGAATTTTGTCGGGAGAAGTATAGATGGGGTTGGCGGGTGCGGAGGTGTCCAATCGCAGCGGAGCCAAGGGCGGGATTGCATGGAGCACCTGGGTCGGCGCTTTGCGGTGATTTCCAGGTTCCCGGGGTAGGTGGGAATTGGCACGCGCCCGGGCCTGTCAGGCTGGCCGGTTGGGAGAGCTTTCCTGTTTTTGCTGCTGATCGGTGAGCAACTCGTCGAGGGCGAGAAAGCCGCCGGCCAGCGAGAAGGAATGTTCGTAGCCGAGCAGGCGGAGGAGCCGCGCCGCATTGAGGCTCCGATGGCCGCTGTTGCAGACGCAGACGAGGATCAGATCCTTGGAGTGGTGCATGTTGTTGATCATGGCGAGAAAGTGCTGAATGTCGTGGAGGTCGGGAAGGTCTTCGTCGAGAGCATCCTGTTCGAGCTGGGTTAACGAGTGCCCGAGCATGCGCTTGAACTGAAAGAGCGGCAGAAAGCATGCTCCGGGAATTTCGCCCTGAATTTCGAGCTCGAATTTCTGGCGTATATCGACCAGCACGGCCAAATTGAGGCGCTGTAATTCCATCGCCGTGGGGGGCGTCATCTCCAGTTGTTCGTTCTGCGGATCGGGCACGGCAGCGCCGTTGTTTGTATCGGTCATTTTGTACTCCTTCTGAGTGCGGGAGAGCGCCAGGTTCGCTGTTCGGTGGGGTGCGCTTGCCGGCGGGGCGGAGGTTGGGCAGTCCCGGTTGGTGAGTCTTTCAGATCACGATGGATTCTTCATATTCGCCGAAGATTTCGCGCATGGCGGAGGCGATTTCACCTACGGTGGCGAGGGTTTCGACGGCCTGGAGGATGGCGGGCATGAGGTTTTGACCGTTGCGGGCGTGTTCGCGGACGCGGTTGAGGGAGGATTGCCAGAGTGTGGCATCGCGACGGGCGCGGAGGGCTCGGACTCGTTCGATCTGTTTGCGTTCGAGGGATTCGTCGATGCGCTGAATGGGGACAGTGGGTTCGTTGTCTGTTAATGGGTTGAGGGTGAAACGGTTGACGCCGACGACGGTGGCGGCGCCGGAGTCGACGGCGCGCTGGTATTCGTAGGCGGCGTTCTGGATTTCTGACTGGACCCAGCCTTTTTCGATTGCGGATAGCATGCCGCCGTGGAGGGAGATCTGGTGTTGGATTTCGTCGACCTGATTTTCGAGGGCGATGGTGAGGGACTCGATGTAATAGGAGCCGGCGAAGGGGTCGATGGTCTGGGCCGCACCGGACTCGCAGGCGATGATCTGCTGTGTGCGGAGGGCAATGCGCGCGGCTTCTTCGGTGGGCAGGGCGAGGGCTTCGTCGAAACCGTTGGTGTGGAGCGACTGGGTGCCGCCGAGGACGGCGGCGAGGGCCTGGAGGGCGGTGCGGACGATGTTGTTTTCCGGCTGCTGGGCGGTGAGGGTGGAGCCTGCGGTCTGGGTGTGGAAGCGGAGCATCCAGGAGCGCGGGTTTTGCGCGCCGAAGCGCTCGCGCATGGTCTTGGCCCAGACGCGGCGGGCGCAGCGGAACTTGGCGACTTCCTCAAGGAAATTGTTGTGCGCGTTGAAGAAGAAAGAGAGGCGCGGGGCGATGCGGTCGATGTCGAGCCCGGCGGCGAGCGCTGCTTCCACGTATGCGGCGCCGTTGGCGAGGGTGAAGGCGACTTCCTGCGCGGCGGTGCAGCCGGCTTCGCGCATGTGGTAGCCGGAGATGGAGATGGTGTTCCAGTCGGGAGTGTTTTCGTTACCCCAGGCGAAGATGTCGGTGATGATGCGGAGGGCGTGGCGGACGGGATAGATGTAGGTGCCGCGGGCGATGTATTCCTTGAGGACGTCGTTTTGCACGGTGCCGGAGAGCTTGCGGGTGTCTGCGCCGGAGCGTTTGGCTGCGGCGACGTAGAGGGCGAGCAGGATGGAGGCCGTGGCGTTGATGGTCATCGACGTGGAGATTTTGTCGAGGGGGATGCCGTCGAAGAGTCGCTGCATGTCTTCGAGGGAGTCGATGGCGACGCCAACTTTGCCGACTTCGCCGAGGGCCATGGGGTGGTCGGAGTCGTAGCCGATTTGTGTGGGGAGGTCGAAGGCGACCGAGAGGCCGGCGGTACCGTTGGCGAGAAGAAACTTGTAGCGGCGGTTGCTTTCTTCGGCGTCGCCCATACCGGCGTACTGGCGCATGGTCCAGAGGCGGCCGCGGTACATGGTGGGCTGGATGCCGCGGGTGAATGGGTATTCGCCTGGGAAGCCGAGGTCGCGGTCGGGATCGAAGCTGAGGGCTTCGAGGTCGGCGTGGGTGTAGACGGGCTTGGTGGAGTGAGGCATGGGGAACTGAGCAGTATAGGGTCTGAGGGTGTTGGGTTGCGAGGGCCGGGTGAGGGGGGTCAGCGGTTTTTGCGGTGGGCGCGGTTGTGGCGTGCGACGCGGAAGAAGGAGCTGGCGGCGAAGTAGAAGAAGATCGCGGTGATGACGGCGTAGAGGATGAAGCGGTTGTGGGATGGACCGGAGAGCCAGCTTGTGCGGAGCCGCCAGAGGTTTCCGGCGAAGAAGAGGGTGAAGATGGCGAAGAAGAGGCCGGTCATTTCGAGCCAGAGGGTGCGGGAGGCGTGGGCGAAGGGTTTCCAGATGGAGAGGCCGAAGTTTCGTGAGCCCTGGCCGATGCGGCGGCCATGTTGCTTATAGATGGGAGCCTGTTTTTCGACGTGGGCGGCGCCGAGTTCAGCTTTGGTGCGCAGGAGCCTCGCGATGAGTCGTGCGCCGACGCCGAAGGTGCGACCGACGCGGTTTGCTTTCATGAGGAGAGTTTAGAGCATTGGGGAGGGGGATGCGCCGGAGAGCCTGACGAGTGCGTACATAACGAAAGTGAAAATGGGTTGCGCGGGGAAGGGTTTTGCGGTGGAGTTATGGTAGAGGCGAGTGGTGGTGGGTGGATCCGCTGCTCAAGGAATCGAGGTTGGAATTGGATCAGGAATTGCGGCAGCTTGTTCAAAAGCTTGGCGAGGCCATTCATGACAGCATTTCAGAGTCAGAGCAGATCGCCGGAGTGGTGCAGGAGATACGGAGCCACGGGTTCGACGTGCTTCTGATGCTGGAGGCGACGATTGGGCTGAATGAAGTGGAGGCGGGGGAGGGCGAGCCAGGAGGAGAGTCAGAAGGGGAAGGCAGCGGGGCGTTCACGGCGCAGGACGTACATTTTCTGAAGTCGTTGCGGATTGCGGTGGAGGGCGAGGAGCCAGAAATATGAGGGTGGGATCGCGTGTTGACGCGGCTGTGTTAAGATTCGGCGCGATCAGGAAGCGGCGCGGCTGGAGGGATTGAGCTCCGGTCGAGGCGAGGCGGGAAGCAGCACGAAACCGAAGGGGGAGGGCCCGAAATGAAGGATACGCTGGGGGTACTGTTGGCAGGAGGGGCGGGTGAACGGCTGTTTCCGCTGACGCGGGATCGAGCCAAGCCTGCGGTGCCGTTTGGGGGCCAATACCGGATTATCGACATCACTCTTTCCAATTGCATCAACAGCGGTTTGCATCGAGTTTACATTCTGACGCAGTACAAGGCGTTGTCACTGAACCGTCATATTCGCGAGGGGTGGTCGGGCGTGGTGGCGCAGGAGCTGGGTGAGTTTATCGAGATATTGCCGCCGATGCAGCGAGTGAGCGCGAACTGGTACATGGGGACGGCGGACGCGGTGTACCAGAATATTTACTCGATTGGGTCGGAGCAGCCGAAGCATGTGCTGATACTATCCGGGGATCACATCTACAAGATGGATTACGGGAAGATGCTGGAGCAGCACAATGCGAGCGGGGCGGACGTGACGCTGGCGACGCTGCAGATATATCCGGAGGAGGTGTCGCGCTTCGGGGTGGTGGACGTGGCGCGGAGCGGCGAGGTGCGGGGATTTGTGGAGAAGCCGAAGACGACGGAGCTTCGATCGCCGTGGAATTCGCAGATGGTGGATGCGTCGATGGGGATCTATCTGTTCAACACGGATGTGCTTTTGCCATCGCTGATGCGGGATGCGGAGAATCCGAATTCGAAGCATGATTTTGGGCACAATATACTGCCGGAAATCCTGGATAAGTACAAGATTTACGCCTACAACTTTGTGGACGAGAACAAGCAGGAGGCGCTGTACTGGCGGGACGTGGGAACGCTGGACGCTTACTACGACGCGAACATGGATGTGGCGTCGATATCGCCGATATTCAATTTGTATGACAAGGGGTGGCCGATCCGGACGCGTGTGCGGCAGTATCCGCCGGCGAAGTTTGTGTTTGGGGAACCTGGGCGGACGGGGAGTTCGGTGAACTCGATCGTGTCGGCGGGCTGCATTATATCGGGGGCGCTGGTGCGGAACTGCGTGCTGTCGCAGGATGTGCGGGTGAATTCGTATTCGGAGCTGGAGAGCACGATTGTCTTCACGCATGTGAATATCGGGCGGCACTGCCGGATCCGGCGGTCGATTATAGACCGGGACGTGCATTTGCCGGAGGGCACGGTGATTGGGTACGACCAGGAAGAGGACCGGAAGAACTATTTTGTAACGTCGAGTGGACTGACGGTGGTTACCCGGGATTACTCGCTGTATGAGAATCCCGTGTCGCGGGATTATCTTCCGGACTCGACGTAGATTTGTGCCGGAGTGGAGAGGAGTTTTTTGGGAAGGCGCTTTGCCGGAGGGTAGGGCGCATTTTCGTTTGCGGGGAGTGAGGTGTCGCCGGCGCGGGCGGATTTTGAATTTTCTGAAAAGGGTGAAGCGCGGGGAGTGATGGAACCAAAGTGCAGCGAGATGCGTAGATGGCTGCATGAGCACGTTGATCTGGGATTTGCGGAGCATGAGTTTTTGGCCTGAAGGGTCAAAGCGCACGCAGTCTCATAGCCGCCCGGACGGGAAGTCCGGGCGCACGGAAGAAGCGAACGAGGCGATGCTGCACTCCGCATCCGATCCGAGAGCGATGGAAGCCGCGATGCAAGTGGTGGTGCAGCGGTGCGTGGACGGGGATTCGGGTGCGTGGACGGAGCTGGTGAAGTTTCATCACCGTCGGGTGTACGGATTGTGCTATCGGTTTACGGGATCGGCGAGCGACGCGGAGGATTTGACGCAGGATGTATTCCTGAAGGTATACGGGAATCTGAGTGCGTTTGACTTTGCGCGGGGGAGTTTTGAGACGTGGATCACGACGCTGACGCGGAACCTGCTGGTGGATCATTTCCGGCGGTCGAAGCAGCAGCGGGCGACGTCATCGATGGACGAGGGATGGAACGAGAGCGACGAGCGTCCTTTGACGGAGCGGTTGGCGCAGAGGGGCCCGAACCAGCATGACCGGGCGGTGCAGAAGGAACTGGAGCAGATGGTGCAGGCGGCGCTGGTGAAGATATCGCCGGAGCTGCGGGAGGCGGTGATTCTGCGGGATCTGCACGACATGGATTACAAGGAGATCGCACAGGTTCTTCGAGTCCCCGAGGGAACGGTGAAGAGCCGCATCAGCCGCGGACGCGCGGAACTGGCGCGGGTTCTGGAGCGTAGTAAGGGACAGGTGGTATAGCGATGGCGGACAAGCATCCATTTGAGGACAATTCGGTGGACGGGATTCGCTGCGAGGAGTGGGAGGCGTGCCTGGCGGAGAGCCTGGACGGGGAGCTTGCGGAGGCGAAGCGCCAGGTGTTTGAGGGGCATGGGCGGAGCTGCCCGGCCTGCAGCCAACTGCTGCGTCGCGCGGCGCAGGGGCGGGAATGGATGCAGTTTCTGCACGAAGAGCCGCATGTGCCGCCGGCGCTGGTGGGGAAGATTCTGGACCGGACGACGGGGCCTGGCGGAGTGGGATTGTCGGCGGGAGCGGTTCCGGTTGCGACGGGTCCGGGAGTATGGCAGGAGTCGATCCGGCGGGGCTTCCAGGAGACGCGTCTGCTGATGACGCTGGCGATGGCGTTTTTCTCGATTACGTTGACGCTGAACCTGATTGGATTTCGGCCCGGGGATGTGAAGCTGAAGGATTTGTCGCTGTCATCGCTGGAGAGCGCGGCGGTGAGGAGTTTTTACGGCACGAAGCAGAAGGTGGTTTATACGTACGAGAACCTGAGGTTCCTGTACGAGATGAACGCGCAGCTGAAGGAGTTGAAGCAGCGTGCGCTGCCGTTGAAGGGCACCAAGAAGAGCCCTGGCGGAGGCGCGATGCTGGAGGAGCCGGCTGGAGTGACGGGCTCTCAGCAGGCGGCGGCAAGTAGAGAGGTGCGACCCGGCGGGGAGACTGCGCGGGTAGCCGAGGGGAAGGTAGCAGTGAAAGGGCCAAGGCAACAAAGTGGGGAGAAGAAGGCGGAAAGGAGCAGGGTATGAACTGCGTAAATCATATTGATCGACCTGTAGCTTCCTACTGCCAGAATTGCGGCAAGGCGCTATGTGAGGAGTGTGTGCGGCCGGTTTCGAGCAGCGTTTATTGCGAGCAGTGCCTGGCCGAGCGAATGGGCTATGGACCTGTGATGCCGGGAGCGGCGGGGGCGGTGGCGCCCACCGCACCCCAAACGGGGCTGGAGGCATTGCTGGGGTTTATTCCGGGCGTGGGGGCGATGTACAACGGGCAGTATGTGAAGGCGATTGTGCATGTGCTGGTGTTTGTGGTGCTGGTGGGAATGGCGAACCGGTACGGTATTTTTGGGATATTCATTGGGGCGTGGGTGATTTACCAGGTGTTTGAGGCGCACCATACGGCGCGTGCGCGGAGGTTTGGGCTGCCGCTGCCGGATCCGTTCGGGTTGAACGATCTGGGCAACCGGGTCGGGTTGCCGAATGCGCAGACGCAGGTGTATACGCCGACGTTTGATCCGGTGACGGGCCAGCCGTTGGGGGGCGTAGTTCCACCGGTGGCCGGGGTACCGCCGGGCGCGGCCGGATTTGTGCCGGGGAGCGGTGTTTCGCAGGCCGGGGTACCGCCGTATGACGCGTACCCGCCGTATGTGCCGATGGGGGGCGCGTATCCGGCGGCGGCGCCGGATCTTCGCCGGGCGCGGCGGGAGCCGATTGGAGCGATTGTGCTGATCGGGCTGGGGATGCTGTTTCTGTTCAATTCGCTGGGGATATTCCGGTTTGACTGGATTGGGCGCGGCTGGCCGCTGATATTGATAGGGATCGGGATCTGGCTGTTGATACAGAGGCTTCGCGGAGGCGCGAAGCTGACCGGAGGGAAACAATGAACCAGTATCTGCTGCTGCGAAGAGCAAGGGGCCCACTGATCCTGGTGACGATTGGGGTGATGGCGCTTCTGGACCAGTACGGGGTGTTGTCGTTTGGGCGGAGCTGGCCGCTGCTGCTGATCGTGATTGGGATTCTGACGCTGGCGGAGCGGGTTGCGTTGTCGAATGCGCCGCCGCCGCCGCCGGGGTGGTATTACCCGGGCGGGTGCGGGGTGCCTGCGTCTGTGGCGCCGCCGCCGGTCCCCGGTGAGCCTGGCGGCGGGTCTGGCGGCGGGTCTGGGAGCGGGTCTGGGGTGCAAGCGCCGGAAGAGAGGAAGTACTGAGCGATGGGCACAATACCTCCTTATGATCCACAGGATCCTCGATCGGCGGCGCGTCAGGCGCGGGATTACGCACGGGCTCAGCGGGCGTACTGGCGGCATTATCGCGGGAGGTGCGGTCGGTCGATGGTGCGGCCGGTGGCAGTGATTTTGATAGGTGTGGTGGCGCTGCTGGTGGAGACGGGACGGATACCGGCCGAGGTGTTCTGGGGCTGGTATGGACACTGGTGGCCGCTTTTGCTGATCGGTCTGGGTGTGTTGCTGCTGCTGGAGTACCTGGTGGACCGGAACAATCCGGCGGCTGGGCGAGGCGCGGGCGGGATTGTGTGGCTGGTGATCCTGTTGGTGTTTGTGGGATGGAGCGTGCATGGGGCGCGGCAGAACTGGAAGTGGTTTGGACCGGGCTCGAACAGTTTTTGGAGCATGATGGGGCCGCAGTACGACCACAGGGTGGAGCTGAGCCAGCCGCTGAGCGCGCCGAAGGGTGTGACGCCGATTGTGAATATCGATGATCCGCACGGGACGGTGACGGTGACGGCGTCGACAGATGGTCTGATTCACCTGCGGGCGCACCAGGGGGCGTATACGGCGACGCAGCAGGAAGCGGATGCGGCATTCCAGGCGACGACGCCGCGGATTGAGGCGACGAGCACGGGGGCGAGTATTTCGGCACCGGCGAAGCAGGACACGAGGGATGATTTGACGCTGGAATTGCCTGCGGCGGCGAGCGCGGTGATCCAGAGCGGCCGCGGGGACGTAACGGTGGAGGGGCTGAACGGGAGAGTGGAGGTGACGGCCAGGCGCGGTGACGTGCGGCTGGATCAGATCGGCGCGAGTGTTCAGGCGCAGATGCACCAAGGTGATTTCTCAGCCCACAATGTGAAGGGGCAAGCGCTGGTGGAGGGCTCTGGGGGCGACGTTACGCTGTCAGAGATCAGCGGGAACGCGGCGATTCATGGGGAGTTCACGGGGGATGTGCATTTGCAGCAGGTGGGTGGGACGGTGACGTTCCAGTCGAGCCGGACGCAGATCACGGTGCCGAAGCTGGATGGTCAGATGACGCTGGACTCGGGTGATTTGGGGATGGACCGGGCGAGCGGGCCGATTGTGATCAAGGCGAAGGCGAAGAACATCGACCTAAGCTCGATTACCGGGGATGTTCAGATCCAGGACAGCGACGGGGATGTGAGCCTGGCGATGGGACTTCCGATGGGATCGATCAACATTGCGAACCGGACGGGCAGCGTGCGACTGCAGGCACCGGAGAATGGGAACTTCAAGGTAAAGGCGAGCACCAGCGGCGATGAGAGTTTAAGCTCGGATTTTCCGTTGACGGCGAGTACGGCGAATGGCATGAAGACGCTGCAGGGGCAGGTGGGCAGCGGTGGTCCCCCGGTGGTGTTGAGGACGACTCACGGGCGTGTAGAGATCAAGAAGGGGCCGGTGTCGACACCGGGGGTGATGCAGAGCGAGGAGCCGCACTTTACGAGCCAGAAGCCGGAGCACGCAACCGTTCAGTGACGGCGGATTCAATGCGTGCGAGGACCTGGTCGAGGGAGAGGTGTGTTGAGTCGATAAGGATGGCATCCGGAGCGGGGCGCAGGGGGGAATCAACCCGATTGCGGTCCCGCTCGTCGCGTTTGCGGAGCTCTTCATGGAGGTCGGCGTGGGAGGGGGCGGCGGAAGGGGCTTCGAGGAATCGGCGCTGGCTGCGGGCCTCGGGCGAAGCGTCGAGGAAGAATTTGATATCGGCGTTGGGGAAGACGACGGTGCCGATGTCGCGGCCCTCCATGACGATGCCGCCGTGGCGGCCGAGGGCGCGCTGGAGATCGACCATCCAGGCGCGGATGGGGGGGTGAATGCTGACGCGGGAGGCGGCCTGGGTGACGGCGGGGTCGCGGAGGGCTGCGGTGACGTCGTTGCCGTCGAGGAGGACGCGGTTGCCGGCGGGGGTGGGTTGCAGTTCGATGGTGGTGGCGCGTGCGAGGGCCTGGAGGGCCTGGGGGTGGTCGGGATCGACGCCGGAATCGAGGGCTTTGCGGGCAAAGGCGCGGTACATGGCTCCGGACTCAAGATTGAGGAGTCCGAAGCGGGCGGCGAGGTGGCGGGCGACGGTGCTTTTACCGGCTCCGGCGGGGCCATCAATGGCGATGATGGGTTTGCGTGCGGGGTTTGCGTCGGTCATCGATCCGTTGCGGTCCTTTCGAGCGGATAGGTGATGCATTGCGGGGCGGTGGGCCGCCGAGAGTGGTTACTGTGAGCGGCGGGGTTTTCCGGGTCCGCGTTTGGGGCCTTTGCCGAAGCCCTTGCCCGGTCCCTTGCTGAAGTTTTTTCCTGAGGTTTTGGTGAAGCCCGGTTTGCCGCCTGGTTT
>CAZWSD010000075.1:0-11118 GCA_964636535.1 uncultured Acidobacterium sp.
CTCCGACGCATCTACGGCATTGCAACAATTTAGCCTCTTCTGATCAAACAATCAATATTCACGCAAAAATAATTCTTTTTGATCATGATGACTGTCGCTATTCACATATAATTCGCAATAAAATCAATGACTTATTTGCAACTAGCCAGGGCGGAGGCGCTCCCATCTTCCCTCAGATGATCGCTTTCGCCGCACCTTTTTCCACAGAACCGCTCGACTGGGAATACTCTGGCGTCTTCCCAGCACCCGCCGGATCTCTACGGCCCGGCGCGGAGCCGGCGGACATACGTGCACCACGAAGCCACACTCATCCCCAAAAAAGAAACTCCCGAAGATCCCTCTTTGAGCGCCTGGAAGATAAGTGATTCTGCGTCCGATTTCCTTGATCTCATCCCATCCTGTTACCTTGACGGCCTGACAACAGTCCGGACGGAGGACGGTCCTCCCGCGCGGAGCCCCACTCCTTGTTCGGGCGGTTCCCCATCCGGAACCAGAGATCACCACCGCCGAGGATCTCCTCGTGCGTGATCCACGAACGGCTGAGCGGCTTGTCATTCAGCTTCACGCTCTGCACATACATGTTCTCGTCAGAATTGTTCTCGGCCACAATGTGGAACGTGGTCCGCGCTTCAGGGTTATGAATGGACGCGCGATTCACCAGCGGACTCCCCAGGATATACACGCCTGTCACCGCATTGACCGGATAAAATCCCAACGACGCAAACACGAACCAGCTCGAAATCTGCCCGCAATCGTCATTGCCAGGCACTCCTGCGGGGGTATTGTTGTACAGCGCCGCTACCTTGCGAACCCACTTCTGCGTCTTCCACGGCGCGCCCGCAAATGGATACAAGTATGGAATGTGATTACTCGGCTCGTTGCCCTGCGCATCCTGCCCAACCATGCCGCTGATATCCGGCGGCGAATTGAGCACCTTCGAAGGAGCCGTAAACAGCGCATCCAGTTTGGCGATGAACGCTTCGTCGCCTCCGTAAAGATCAATGAGCCCCTGCACATCCTGCATCACGTTAAACGTCGCCTGCCACGCATCCGACTCGGTGTACTCTGACCATATCTCTTCATCCGGACGGAATGGCTCAAGCCACGCGCCATCTTCCGTCTTGCCACGCATGAAACCTGTCTTGGAATCGAATAGGTTCTTGTAGTTCTGCCCAAGCTTGTAGAACATCGCCGCGTCCTCATGCTTGCCCAGCAATTCCGCCATCGCGCCCACACACCAGTAGTCATAGGAAAAGTCCAGCGTGCGCGATACTGACTGGTCCCGGCCCTTTGCCGCCACATAACCGAGCGTCCGAAATTGCTCCTGCAATTCCTTGTTGCCATTCGCCGTTGCGCCTACCATCGCTGTGTCTCGCATCGCGGCATATGCAGCCTCCACGTCGAAATCCCGGAGCCCCCTCGTATACGCCCCCGCAATCATTCCAACCACGTGGAAACCGGTCATGCACCAGGTCTCGTTGCCCCACAGCGGCCAAACCGGAAGCGAGTGCTGATTCAACTGCCGGTAATCGGCTAGCAGCGTCTGAATCACATCCCGGGTGCGATGCGGCTGCATCAGCATGATGAACGGAAACTCACCACGATAAATATCCCAGATGGAGAGCGTGGTGTACTTCGTGAAGCCCGGATTCGGATAGTTCTTGTGATCCTGGCCGCGATACGCGCCGTCCACGTCATTGAACGTCGCCGGCGCCACCAGCCCATGGTAGGTGCCCGTCCAGAATGTCTGCCCCAGCGCCTCGGTGGAAAGCTCTGCATCGAGCACCACCAGCGCCTTGCTCCAGGACTCCTGCGTCTGGTATAGCACCGCATCGAAATCCCAGTGCGGGATCTCCGCCGCGAGATTCTTGCTCGCCCCATCCACGCCCGTGCAGGAAATGCCCACCCGGATCACAAGCGGCTCCGCATCCGGCGATTGCGCAAAGATTGCCTGGATTTCCTTGCCAGTAATTCGGTCGCCTGCCGACGCTGTCCTGATCGCGCCGTCCACCTTCACCTGGATGGAAGCAACAGGACGCGAAAACTCAATCACAAAGAAAACCTGCTTGTCCGCAGCCCATCCGTGCGTATAGCGGTGCCCGCTCACGCGCGTCGCGCTCTCCACATGAAGCCCTGCATCGTAAACCTGGCAGCCAATCCCATGGATCAGATCAAGCATCACGCCCTGCCGGCGTGCTGGACTCAGTTGCGGAAAGCCGTAGCGGTGCATGCCGCAACGCGTGGTGGCCGTCACCTCTGCTTCTACGCCCGGCGTTTCCAAATACACCTTGTAATATCCCGGCCGCGCTTCTTCCCTGGCGTTTGTGAAGTACGACCAATAACCGCGCTCCTTGGGATTCATCACCCAGCCGGAATTCGCTCCTAAAGCCTCGAGCTGAAACTGCGCTTCTTCCCCTGGAGCTCCCGTACCCCAGCTCCAGTTGCGGCCTTCCACTACCGGCATCAGCAGCACGTCGCCCAGATCGCTTGCCCCCGTGCCCTGAAGGTGCGTGTGGCTGAAGCCTTTCAGAATGTTGTCCCCGTAGTGATACCCGGAGCAGTGGTCCCACCCCGTAATGTCCCATTTGCCGTTCCACTTGGGCTCGCGCATGCCGCCGGTGTCGGGGCTCAGTTGTACCAGTCCAAAGGGCGCCACGGCTCCCGGAAACATATGCCCATGCCAGCCCGTCCCAATCATCGGACGTACACAGTCGATCCCAGGTGCGGGCGCAGCCTTGCCCCCATGCAACATCCCGCGCCCCGCGGAATCGCCGGCAAGCCCCCAACCAGGTGTCGAAATCGCAGACGCGGCAGCTGCTGCCGCACAAGTTTTCAAAAAATCGCGCCTTTTCATCAGAAATCCCCCATGCTTACCACTCGTTCGGTCTTGCTTGAAAACTCTCACCTTGGGCGTGATGGCCCGCCTAGGGTCAAGCCCGCTTCCGAACAGCTCTGCCGCCGAAATCGCCCAACCGCCGGCTCGCCTGATATGGTAACGGTATCATGCGCTCCGCCGCCAGCCCCTTTCTTGCGCTTCTCTGTGGTGGACTACTCTTCGCCTCCTCAGCTTTGGCCGCAAGCCCCCCAACGGCCCCTGCCAGCCCCGCATTCGCGGCAAAGGCCCCCACCGCGCACGCCATCCGGCAGGCCGTCGAAAGGCTCCAATCCTGGTACGATCCTCAAACAGGCCTTTGGAGAACCACAGGCTGGTGGAACTCCGCCAATGCCCTCACGGCCCTGATTAACTACTCGCGCGCAACGCACACATCCCGCTTCGACAGCGTGATTGCGAATACCTACAAGGCCAATATTCACTCCGGCTTTATCAACCGCTACTACGACGACGAAGGCTGGTGGGCGCTGGCCTGGATTGACGCCTACGATCTCACCGGTCAGCGGCAGTACCTGCAAACCGCACAACACATCTTCGCCAACATGACCACGGGCTGGGACACCACCTGCGGCGGCGGCCTCTGGTGGAGCAAAAATCGCCACTATAAAAACGCAATTGCCAACGAGCTTTTCATGAGCGTGGCCGCCCACCTCTCCAACCGCGCGCTCACTGCAGAAGAACGTGCCGATTATGCGGCATGGGCCAATCGCGAATGGAAGTGGTTTCGCCGCTCCGGCATGATCGAGCACACTCACCTCATCAGCGATGGCCTCACCTCAGCCTGCCAGGACAACCACAAAACAAAATGGACCTACAACCAGGGTGTACTTCTCGGAGGTTTGGTCGCGCTTGCCCGCCACAATCACAGCCGCAAACCGATCCGCTTGGCTCACCAGATCGCCAGCGCCGCTATCCAGCACCTCTCCACGCCCAACGGCATCCTCCACGAACCCTGCGAGCCGTACTGCGGAGCAGACGGCAGCCAGTTCAAGGGCATCTTTGTGCGCAATTTGGCCCTCCTAGATGAGTACCAGCCCTTCGCGCCGTACCGCCAATTCATTCTAAGGAACGCATCCACCATCCTCCGCGACGATCAAACCTCTGGCCATGCTCTCGGTTTGGTATGGTCCGGTCCGCCGGGCGCGCCGAATGCCTCCACCCAAAGCTCAGCGCTGGATGCCCTCATCGCAGCCTTCCAAATCAGCCATCAGGAGTCGCATCCATGACCGCAGACCCAGATCGTCCTCTCGCATTGCCAGTCACCCGTCGCTCGATGCTTCGCGCCGGCGTGGCAGCCGCGGCCGCGGCCGCCCTGCCTCCCAGCCTCGCCGCCCTTACCTGGAACATCGCCAACGGACGACCCGCCCCAGCCCACAGAAGGTTCACAAGCCCGGTCATTGAAGCCACCATCGCCCGTGTGAAGCGCCAGATTCCCGACCCCGTGCTGGCGACCATCTTCGAACGGTGTTTCCCCAACACTCTCGACACCACCGTCTTTCCCGGAACCCAAGACGGCCATCCCGACACCTTCGTCATCACAGGCGACATCGACGCCATGTGGCAACGAGACTCTTCCGCGCAGGTCCATCCCTATCTGCCCTTCGCAAAACAGGACCCGCAACTGGCAAATCTCCTGCAAGGTATTGTGCGGCGTCAGATCCACAATATCCTCATAGATCCCTATGCGAATGCCTTTGTACGCACCCCGTCAGATCCACCATTGCCATGGGCCCTCCACGACCACACCACCATGAAGCCCGGCGTCGGCGAGCGCAAGTGGGAGGTCGATTCCCTCTGTTACACCATCCGTTTGGCTCACGGCTACTGGCGCGCCACTGGAGACACCAGCCCCTTTGACTCAAAGTGGCGTCAGGCAGCCCGCTCCATCCTCCGCACATTCCAGCAGCAACAGCGAATCTCCGGGCCCGGGCCCTACTCGTTCCAGCGCCTCACCACCAATCCCACCGACACAGTGCCCCTGGGCGGCTATGGAAATCCCGCCCGTCCCGTCGGAATGGTCTTCTCCATGTTCCGCCCCTCGGACGATTGCTGCACCTATCCGCTCTTTGTTCCCGCCAATCTTTTCGCGGTGAAGTCACTCACGCAGCTTCGAGAGATCGCCTCGGAAGTGGGAGCCTCGGAGATTGCCAGCGACTCTGGCAGTCTCGCTCTTACCGTACAGAAAGCACTCCATCAATACGGAAAAGTGCAGCATCCGAAGTTTGGAGAAACCTGGGCCTACGAAGTGGATGGATACGGCAATCACAACTTGATGGACGACGCCAACGCCCCGGGCCTGCTCAGCCTCCCTTATCTTGGCTGCTGCAGCATGAATGACCCCCTGTACAGGCGAACAAGAGCATTCGTGCTGAGCGATTCCAACCCCTATTTCTTCACCGGCACGGCAGCCTCGGGCCTGGGCAGCCCGCATACCGGACTCGGGTACATCTGGCCCATGGGAATCATCCTCCGCGCCCTCACTTCCACTGACGACAAAGAGATTGTGCAGTGCCTTCGCTGGCTGCGCGACACCACCGCCAACACCGACTTCATGCACGAGTCCTTCAATGCGAACAATCCGGCAGACTATACCCGCCCCTGGTTCGCCTGGGCCAATACGCTCTTTGGCGAACTCATCCTGCGACTGGCAAGCCAAAAACCGCATCTGCTCAAGGCCGTAACCTCGGCAGCATAGAGGCCGATGGAGCCATCCATTACCCTCTCGCGCCCTCAAAGTGGAGTTCAATCTCCTCCAGCGTCTTGCCTTTGGTCTCCGGCAGGAACAAGCTCGCCGTCAGGAAATAGAGCACCGCGCAACCCGCCCAGATAAAGAACATGGCGTAATAGCCGTAGTGGGCAACGATTGGCAGGAACACAAAGGCCATCAGAGTCGAAACTCCCTGGTTGAGCAGAAGCGCAATGCCCATCCCCGTCGAACGGATCCGTGTCGGCATCAATTCCGACAGCGCCAGCCAGACCACGACACCGGGGCCCGCGGCATAGCAGGAAATGAATCCCGCAAGACACAGCGCAATGAGCCATCCCGTGCTCTCCGGCGGGACCGGGCCATAACTGGCCAGCTCCACAGTCAGCCGCTTATCCGCATCCCCGGGTGCGGGAGCGATTTGCAGCTCAGGATGCGGAGCCGACGTCACCACCGTTGCAATGCGTTCGCCGCTCCCGTACTTGTAAAGCACAGTCAAAGCCATCGCGTGACCCTTGGTTGCCACACCCAACGCGGCACGATTCACCGGCATGCTGATCCGATTCCCAGACTGTGCCGCCATCACGTACGACTTCACATTCACCTGCTGCGACTCAAAGTGCAGGAAGATCGCCCCGCCCGCAATCATCGACAGAACAATACCAGCCGTGCCAATCTTGAGCAGAAACCTGCGCCCCTTGCGATCCACAAGGGCCACGCCGATCAACGTCGCAACGCAATTCAGAACCGTCACCGCAATATCGCCCTGCGTCGACAACGTCGGCGTAAATCCGGCCTTTTTCAGGATCACGACAATGAAGCTCAACACCGAGTTGATCCCAGTCGCCGTGTTCAGCGAAAGAATGGCGCAGGCGAGCAGAAACGGAATCACGTACTTCCGACGCAGAACTGTACCTGAGTCAGAATGGCTGGAGTCAGCCTTGCGCTCATCGGCGATTGTTCGCATCTCTGCAATCTCCCGCTCGGCTTCTTCCACCGATACCGATTTCTGCAGCGCGCGCAGCGCCTGCTCCGTGCGGCCGCGGCGGAAAAGCCAGCGCGGGCTCTCGCCTAAAAAGATCGATCCGCCAAAGAAAACAAGCCCCGGATAAATAATGGCGAGAAACATGCTCCGCCAGGCATGATTTTCCGCCGCAAGGATCTGCGCCGGATGACCGGCGGCCAGCGCAATCACATGCTCAGCCTGATGCGTGTAATAGAAGCCAATCAGCGATGCAAGCACAATGCCAAAGGTCAGCATGAACTGAAAGATCGCGGTGCCGCGCCCACGAAGATCGGCCTTCAGCGTTTCGGCGAGATACAGCGGAACTACCACCGCTATCACGCCTCCGCTCATGCCCTGCATCAGCCTGCCGATGAACAGCTCCACAAAACCCTGCGAGCTGAAGATGATCGCAATGCTCACGACGAACAGCAGTCCACTGACGATCATCATCCGCTTCCGGCCAAACCAGTCCGCCAGCAGGCCGGCAACCGGGGACGACACCATGCTGCCGCCCAGCACTGCTGAGACAATCAATGACTTCTCGTCTACCGTCAGGTTGACGGCCTTCCCCAGATAAAGAAGCGCGGCCGCAATAATACCGACGTCTATGCCGTAAAGGAGACCCCCCATTCCGGCAATGAACAAAAGAAATCGACGATAGAACGACTGGTTCAGGCTTTTGGACATACCATCAGCGCCAATTTACAAGAGGTACAAAAGATGCTTGATGGTAACGTGACCATCCTCGAAGTGCCAAACCACTGCCCTGACCCCGCCCCGGCACTCACCCGGCTGACGTCAGTCCTGCCCAGATTTGGCAGCCCCTCCCGGCAGCGCTCAATGTACCCGGATCGGAACCGACGCAACGTGATATTCCCAAGCCAGCGTCAGCTTTCCCTTTCCGTGACCAAGATTCGTAACCGTCCATTTCAGGTCTTCGATCAGGTGAGCCGGCTTGCTCATATCCATCGGCACCCGGCCCAGATCGTCGCCCGCCTTGTAGGCCAGACCCCATTCGCCAGTATCCTTGCTCACAATTAACACCCAGTGGTTCTGGTGACCGATATCCACAAATAGGGTGTATTCCCCCTGGGGAACTTTTAGATCACCGATCGTCAGTTCTCCATTCGTTCTGAGCATGGTCGCCGCATTCGCGCCGGCTCTCCACACGGGGTAGTGAACATCGTGGCTGATAAGTCCGTGCGCCGTAAATATTTCTCCCTGCCTGCCCCGAACCCGCGGCGAAGAATAGGTGATCGAGATCTCCTTGCCGTCAATCTTCCCTACGGCCTTCGCCGGAGGGCTTAGCGGCGGTTTGTGCGCCTTCATTGCCGTCATCTGCGCCGACAGCGTGACTGTTGCGGCCACCAGCAGGCCCAGGAATACCAGAAAACGCTTCATCGTCTTTCTCCTTCTCCTTACGGATTCCTGCACAACCGGACATCCCTCGCATTCTCAAACCCGGCAGGCCTGCATGGCAACTCTCCTCCATCAATGCCCACTCAGCGTCCCTCTCGATCTGCTCTCAAAATAAGAGACCACCAGCGCCGCTCTTGCAAACTCGCGACCGATTATCGACCTTTTAACATCGCCCATCAACGTTCACTTCCAACCCTCGTCCTCTGCTGCCCCTCCAATCGCCCATTCGCACGATCGCTTCACTCTGCAACTCTAGCCGTCCCCATCTGGAATGATGAAAACTGCCAGCGAGGAAGTTACTCTTTGTCGCACATTTTCTGCTCCAATGGCGATTGCCGACAATTAAACTGAGAAAAACGTTACGAGCGTGGTCGAGCACTCCTCCGGCGTCGCCCTCAATGAGCCCCTCGTAAACTTGAGTGAGATACTACTGACTGCATGAAAATCCAGCTTCGCCTCATCCCAGCCCTTCTCTGCGCAAGCGCACTGGTCGCCGCGGCGCAAACTTCGAATCCTTCCGGGCAACCGGGGCAGTTTGGTGCGGCTCAGCAATGTACGCAGGACATGCAGGCTGCAGGCCTCTGTCTGCCGCAGAACCAGACCACAAACCTGAATCTGCAGCCAACGCTCCAGGGAACAAACAACAGGTACATCAATCCCCTGAATGGTATCGGAGCCTACGGCAATTCCACGGCTGGGGAAGGTTCTTACGGCCTCAATCCGTACAGCAATCCTTATCAGAATCAGATGTATCAGCAGAATCAGTTCTATCAGCAGAACGGATACAATTCCCGCCCGCTCTCGCAATTTGCGCCCCAGACGCAAACCGGAATGGTTCCTCTCCCGCCTGAACCCCTCACCGACTTTCAAAAATTCATCGCATCCACCACCCAGCAGGTGTTGCCCATTTTCGGTGCTTCCCTCTTCAGCCAGGTACCCTCAACCTTTGCCCCGCTCAATCTTGGTCCAGTCCCGTCCACCTATATCCTCGGGCCCGGAGATCAGGTCCGCGTGCAGGTCTGGGGGCAGGTCAACTTCTCAACCTATGCCAGAATTGACCGAACCGGAGGCATTTACCTCCCGCAAGTGGGCGAGGTTCATCTGGCTGGCCTCCCAGTCTCTTCCTTGGAACAGGCCCTCACTAGCGCAGTCGGCCACGTCTTCCGCAACTTTCACCTGAGCGCAAGCGTCGCCCAGATCCGCTCCATCCAGGTTTACGTCGTCGGAGATGCCCGCCGGCCCGGCGTTTATACCATCAGCTCGCTCAGTACCTTGATGGATGCCCTCTTTGCCAGTGGCGGCCCGGCGCCGGATGGCTCCATGCGCAATATTGAGTTGCGCCGGAACGGCAAGGTTATCACTCATTTTGACCTCTACAACGTTCTCCTCGCTGGCAACCGCTCCCATGACGCCCATCTGCGTTCCGGCGACGTCATCTTCATTCCCCCCGTTGGACCACAGGCAGCCGTTACCGGAAGCGTAAAAAACCCCGCCATCTACGAGTTGCTTCCCGGTGAAACCTTCGGCCAATTGATTCAGGATGCGGGCGGTCCCTCCGCCATTGCCGCAAGATCCTACATTTCCGTCGACCGGATCGTGAACCACCAGGACCGCGAAGCCATGCAGGTATCCTTCAACAGCGCTGGCCTTTCGACCCCGGTCACAGACGGAGACCTCATCCGGATCCATGCCATTGCTCCTCTCTATAAGGACACCGTCACCATCCGCGGAAACACCGCTAACCCAGGCCGCTTTGCCTGGCATCCCGGAATGCGCCTTTCTGACCTCATTCCAAACCGCGATTCCCTCGTCACAAGAAACTACTGGTGGCGCAGAGCGCAACTCGGACTCCCATCACCCCAATTTGAACCCTTGCAGTCCTATCCCACGCTGATGCAGCCGAACAGACCCTTCAATCTGCAATCTGGAAAGCAGGCGGCACTGCAGGGAAGGCAATCCTATCAACAAATTCAAAATCAGCTCCAGCAGCAGAATCAAACCCAGATCAACAATACCCAAGCCTCTTCCAGTCTCGCTGCTCAGGCCCAGGTCCGCACTGAAAATACCATGGGCGCAACACCTCCCCTGCAGGTGCGCCTGCCCGCCCCAGACATCGACTGGTCCTATGCCGTCATCGAGCGCTTGAACCCCAAAACCCTTCGCACCACGCTCATCCCGTTTGACCTCGGCAAGCTCGTCCTCGACCACGACCAGTCCCAGAATCTCCTCCTCCAACCCGGCGACGTCGTCACCATCTTTTCGCAGGGGGACATCCACGTTCCGCTTTCCCAGCAAACCAAGTTCGTGCGTCTCGAAGGTGAATTCAAGCACGCGGGCATCTACAGCGTAAAACCAGGAGAAACCCTCCGCCAGCTCGTCGAACAGGCAGGAGGACTCACCCCCCACGCTTACCTGTACGGTTCAAGCTTCACCCGCGTCTCCACAAGAGTTCTCCAGCAGGAACGGCTCGATCAGTACGTCCAGAATCTCAGCCTGGAAATCGAACAGAACACCCTCAATGTCGCCAGCAGCGGCCTCGCGTCCACGCAGAACCAGGCAACCGCCGCAAGCGCGCAAAGCAACGAAAAGCAACTCCTGGCGCGCTTGCAGCAGGTGCAAGCCACCGGCAGAATCGTATTGGACCTGAAACCGGACAGCGCAGGCGCGGCGGCATTGCCCAATATCGTCCTCCAGGACGGCGACATGTTCGTCGTGCCCGCCATACCCTCCACAGTCAACGTCGTCGGCGCGGTCTACGACCAGAACTCATTCCTCTACTCCCCACGTAGACGCTTGGGCGACTATCTCAAGCTCGCAGGAGGAGAAGATCGCGACGCCGATCGCCGCCATGAGTTCCTCATCCGCGCCGACGGCTCCGTCGTCAGCCGCGTAGATTCGCACACCATCTTCGGCAACAACTTCCGCTCGTTGCCCATTTACCCCGGAGACACCATCGTCGTGCCTCAGAAGCTTTACAGACCGTCCAAACTGCTCGGAGTGCTCCAATATTCGCAGCTGTTCTCTCAGCTTGCCCTGGGAGCCGCCTCGATCAACGTCATTAAGTAGAGGATTTCATGACCGAACCTTCGAGCACTC
>CAZWSD010000076.1:0-11105 GCA_964636535.1 uncultured Acidobacterium sp.
GGCAGGATGCGTGTTGAGCCGATTGAAACGCCTCCCTCGGTTGAACAGGCAGTTCTTGAATTCGCCAGGCAGGCGGGTATTACCTTTGGCAGTCTGGACTTTGCGGTGGACTCGAGCACGGGTGAGTGGTGGTTCCTGGAGATCAACGAAGAAGGACAATTTCTGTGGCTGGACGAATTTAATCCTGAAGCGCGGATCATGGAAAAGTTCCTTGCATTTCTCACTTTGCCGGAAGGAGCGTCCAAGGAAGCGATCGAAGAAAAGCAGTCGTCTTTTCCGCGGTGGAGCGATTATCGCGAAAGTCCGTTCCAGGAAACTGTGCCGCCTGAAGAAAACGCGGGAGCGCCGATCCTGTCCATAGAAAAGTAGGGCAAACAGAGCAAGTGGAAGCTGAAGGACGCGCGCACGTCGGGTTACCGTTTGGACTGTTCCAGGTTACTGCAAGAGAATTAAGATTTCACTGGCATTGCTCTGTTCCTTCGGGGGACTCCATCCACAATCTCACCGGCACACATCCCGGGCGGTGAACATGAGTTGCGTGCTTGACATGATGCGGCCGTGGCAGCTAGAAACGGGGCTTGAACACAGAGGAGGCAAATGAAGCGCACCGCTGCATTCATCGTTTTCGCTTCTATCACGTTCATTTCAACTGGACTCAACGCACAGATGGTCAATCCGAACATTGACCGGTCCGGAGAGCCCTTCAGTTACCCTGCCTGCTCGACCGATCAAATAGGCGTACAAAATGCGCCCATGGGCACGGAAATCACCCCCGCGGGCTATCTCTATACCGGGTTTGGCGAGCTCATGTTTTCGATTGGCTATCCGTCCAAACCGGCCTGGCAGAGAATCCGGACCCTTGAGAAAGGCTACCTGCCCATCCTGCGTTACACCTATCGGGACGGAGCCGTCCGCTATGACATCACCACGTTTGCGGACACCGTTCCGGGCGAAAGCGCCACTGGCAATTCCGTCAATTTCATCCGCGTGGTTGCCAGTAACACGGGTCCCAGCACACGTACTTCGTACTTTACCGTTTCGTTTCCGTACACGAGCGCGAAGAGCCAGCGCAGTCCCTGCAACCTGGTCTCTCATCGTTTTGGGCGGCCTGTCACGGCGGGCAGCCCGGGCGATTATTCTCAGCCGGGTATCTCGTTTGATCCTCACTGGGTTTATGGATTCCAGCACGATCTGGCCGTGCGCTCCGGTGCCATAGTCTACGAGTTTCCGACAGTTCCCGAGCCGAGTTTGTGGGTCACGCAAAATCTCCGTTACAGCAAGCCGCAGGCCGTGGATGTTTCGCCCGGCACGCCCGTATTGTCGGTTCGCTATGAACTCCACCTGCAGCCCGGAGCTTCGCAGACGCTGGTTTTCAAGATGCCGGTTCGCCCGATCGCAGTGAGCCACGCCGCGGAACTCCAAGAGCTTGAGTCTGCTCACTTCGATACTGCCTTCCGCCAGACCGAGGCTCTCTGGGAAAACCGGCTCAACCGCGGCCTGCAAATCAGCCTGCCGGAAAAGGAGGTGACGAACACCTTCAAGGCAAACCTGATTTACGACATGATGGCGCGGGAGCATGTGGGCGGCGACTACATCCAGACGGTGAATGATCTTCAATATCACGCCTTCTGGCTGCGGGATGGATCGCACATCATGAATGCCTATGACGAAACCGGACACCTGAATCTGGTTCGTGAGAGCCTGCCATTCTTCCTGCGATTTCAGAAGCCCGACGGCGTGTTCCTGTCGCAGAGTGGACAGTATGACGGGTGGGGGCAGGCATTGTGGACATTCGGCCGTTACTACCAGTTCTCGCACGACCGCGCCTATGCGGAAAGGGTGTTTCCGGCTGTGGTGCGGGCGGTTCATTGGCTGGAGCGGGCGCGGGAAGAGGATCCGCTGCAGATCATTCCGGCGGCAAATCCCAACGACGACGAGTTTCACGAGAAAGCGTACGTGACGGGGCACAATCTATGGGCTCTGGCGGGATTGAAAGAAGCCATCGTTCTGGCTAAAGCAGTGGGAACGGAGGGTGAAGTTCACGAATTCCAGCAGGACTACAAGAACTATCACGAGGTATTGTTCCGGTTGCTGGACAAAATCGGCTCGAGGGATGGGAACTATATTCCTCCGGGGATTGACATCCAGGGGGGGCAGGATTGGGGCAACATGAATGTTCTGTACCCGGAAATGCTGGTTTCGCCGAAGAATCCCCTGGTGACGGGCACGCTTCGTCATGTGCGCAAGGAATATGCCGAAGGCCTGATGACTTATGCGGGATACCTCCACGATTACATCGGATTCAAGAATACGGAAACCGAACTCATCATTGGGGAACAGCAGCAAGTGATCAAGGATCTTTACGCGGAGCTTGTTCATACTTCGTCGACGCATGCCGGATGGGAAGTTGGTCCCCGTCCATGGACGACGCGGGATTTTGGCAACGACATGTCCCCGCACGGCTGGTTTTCCGCCGACTACGTGGCGCTGCTGCGGGATATGCTCGTGCGGGAGCAGGGCAATGATCTGCATCTGCTCTCAGCCTTGTCTCCAGCGTGGACCAAGCCCGGCGAAACGATCAAAGTGTCGAATGCGCCGACCGAGTTCGGGCGGATCGCAATGGACTGCAGATTTACCGGCAGCGGTATGCAGATGAAGCTCGACACTAATTTCCGGCATAATCCCGCGCACATCATCATCCACATGCCGTGGTTCGTGACCGTAAAGAGCGCAACCGTGGACGGAAAACCGGTCGCGGTTCACCGGCGGAGCCTATCGGTCGCCGCTTCTTCGCGGCAGGTCAATGTGGTATGGACCGTCGCTAGCCCAGCTCCGGAGATGAGTTACGGTTCCGCGGTGAAGGCTTTCAAAGCTGAGTTGTATCGCCACTATCGGATGTTTCTCCGTGACGGGGCACCCGCTCGCAAACCGATCAAGGTGTACTGAGTTTCGAATCCAGGCGGGGCAGCGGCCGAGTTGCTCGGGATGGCGAATTTCATCCTTCCATCGAGCCTCAAAGAGGAAGAGTTTCGCGTCGATCATAGAGGCGGGATTGAATGCAAAGCGCTGGCATCTCGAATCAGAAGGGGTCGTTTTGACTGGCGGTGCCTGGTCCCCACGTTGTGGATAGGGATGGGGGGGGTTATGGTTGGGCCGACTGTGGCGATCTGGTCTCATTCACTTTTGTGCCATCGTCAATTTCCGCGCCGGGATGCACGATGACACGATCTCCGGCATTCAGTCCGGCGGTGACTTGCCAATAGGCATTACCGCGATGGCCAATCCGGACGATCTGCCTGATGGCCCTGCCATTCTTGACCGCAAAGACGGCCCACTCGTTCTGATAGCGGAATACTGCGCTTGCCGGCGCTCGCAATACGTTGGTTCCGCGCCAAACGATCACGCGCACGTTGACGTGGTAGGCATCTTCAAGGCCGTCTGTGGGTTCGATCGGATCGGAGATTACATTCACCCGCTGCTCTTCAATGCCGAGGGCCGAGATCTTGGTGAAAGCACCGGGCTCGACAAGGCGCACGCGCGCATGGATATCGTTGGCGCCGCCCCAGTCAGTAATGAGTGCCGTCATGCCTGGTTTGATGCGGACGGCATCGCGCGTAAGAAAATCGGCCACAATTTCAAGCCGGGGTGTAAAGCCGATTTCGAGCAGAGGCAGACCCTGGGAAACAACCCGCTCGCTTTGCTCAAAGATCCTTAAGACGCGTCCTTGGACTGGAGCGCGAATTGCAGTGGGCAGCGTCGAAGGTCCGCTGCGATAGACGAGCAGCGCCGCCTTAGCCTCCTCGACCTGAAATTTAGCGGTTTCGAGTGCCGAGTCAGCGGCCTGGACCCGTTTGGCGGCAACAGCCTCCTGCGTCCCTGCCTTATCGTGGGCCTGCTGGGAAATGATGCCGTGCTGAGAGAGTTCGCGGGCGCGGGCCAGGTCCTTTTCAGCCTGGGCAGAATCCGCCCTGGCGCTGGCAGCCAATGCTTCTGCCTGTTTCTGGCCGGCGCGGGCGGCTTCGAGTCTTGCGTCCAACACTGCTTGCTGTCGAGGATCAATGGGCGCAGGGTCGATCCAAGCGACGATTTCTCCGGCGCGCACGTTGTCGCCGGCGTCGAGCTTGATTCTGCGCAGCTTGCCTGCGACCGTTGCCGCGATCGTGTAATGATCGTGCATCCTGGTTTTTCCTTCTTCCTCGACGGTTTCCTGCAGATCGCCTCGCGAAATGACGGCAGTTTCGGCCGGGACGGTGGCTGGCCGGAAGATGAATGCGAGCGCGGTGCCCAGCAGGAGCGCAATTATGAGGTAAACGAAATGCCGGCGCAGTTTCATGTCACTCCCTCGACTTGAGCACAGAAATCATGTCCAGACGTGCGATGCGGCGACCCACCAGGATTCCGGAAACGACGGCGGAGAAGAGAACCATCAGGAACGCCCATGCATAACTTGAAGGGCGCACCACCAGGGGCATGCGATAGAGCTCGGTCTGCAGGCGCTCAGCAAGCAGCGCGGACAATCCGTACCCGGCGAGAAAGCCGAAGGGTAGCGCGAGCACCGTGATGAGCGCCTGCTCGCCCAGGAGGATGGAGGTAATCTCCCGCCTGGTAAAGCCAAGGACACGCAGCGTAGCCAGTTCGCGGGCGCGCTCCGAGAGGGCGATCCGGGCGCCGTTGTAAATCATGCCGGCGGCAATGATGGCGGCAAAGACAATCAGCGTTCCAAGGGATATGGTCATGCTGCGATCTATCGTTTCCCTGAAACTGTCCACGACCGTTTTCTTTACGGAGACCGCCGCCACGGCAGGCAGGTTTTTCAGCCGCAGATATAGGGTCTGCTGGCTGGCTGAGTCCACCTGCAGGAACCCGCCTGAGATCGATCCACCCTCCTGCAGAAGCCGGTTCAGCGCGTGCAGATCCATATAGGCGCTTGTGCCGAGCGGCTCATCGACCAACGCCGCAACCGGGAGGCAGCGAATCAGGCGGCTTCCTTCGAGGACTTCGACCTGGACGGATTCGCCGGGCTTCACGTGCAGGAGTTCGGCGAGCGTTGTGGAAAGCAGGAGCCCATCGGGCGGCATGAGAGCCTGCTTGCCTTGCTGATCGATCAAAAGCCGCATCCGGCTGCGGCTGGCAAGGCCCATCAGGCTGGTCTTGTGCGAACGGTGCTCGAAGCGGAGGCGCACGGGCACGGCGCGAAACGGTTCCGAATCAATTACGCCGGGCAGGTGCGCCAGTTCGTGACGGACCTTAGCGGAGCGGGCTTCGGTAAAGGTGACGGTGAGATCCTCACGTTGGGCATCGCGGAACTGAAGCTCCATGATGCGGTCCAGGGAGTCAAAAATCCCGAATTCCACAACGACGATCATGATGGCGGTGCTGATAGCAAAAGCCGAGGCGAGGGCTCTGAACGGGCGCCGTTCCAAATTGCGGAAGATCATGCGGAGAGCCGCCGACCGGAGGCGGAGGTTGAGCCTGTCAACCAGCGCAGGCCGGAACTGTTGCGGGGTCTCGGGTCGCATTGCCTCGGCCGGCGGCAGCGAACTGGCGTGCAGCACGGGGCCGAGCGCGCCGGCGATGGCTGTGACAGCGCAGATGATTCCGGCCCAAAGAAAGATGCGAAGCTCAGGCCGGTAGGTCAGAATCGGGAAGCGGTAGAACTGAGCATAGACCCGGGCGAGATGCACGCCGAAGATCCATCCGACCGCGCAGCCGAGCACATACCCGACGGCCGCAATCAACAAGCTGAATTGCACATAGTGGATTGCAACCTTCCAGCCAGTAAAGCCGAATGCGCGGATGACGGCAATCTCGGTGCGCTGCAGGCTGACGAGCCGGCTGAAGGAGAGATGCACGAGCATGGCAGCTACGACGAGAAAGATCGCCGGGATGATCGTGGCGCTGATCCGGTTCTGGGAGACTTCATCGGAGATAAAGCGGTGCGAAATCTGGTCTGAACGCCCGTAGGCGCCGAGGCAGCCGTAACGATCGAGGATGCGGTCCATGTTGGCGATGACTTCGGATTCGTTGGCATTGGGGCGCAGTGATACGGCCACCGAGTTGAATGCGCCTTTCATATCGAGCGCCGCCTGCAATGCTTCGGGAGACATCCAGAGGACGCCAAAGCGCCGGTTGTCGGGAAAGAGGGAGCCTCCGCCGCGAATCTCGTAGATGTACTCGGGCGAGAGCGCGATGCCGACTACCGTGAGTTGCTGCCATCGACCGTGGATGATGGCCTGAATCTCACTTCCGAGTTGCAGATGATTGGCTGACGCGAAGGCCTCGCTGGCAATGACCTCGTTCGACGCATGTGGGTCAATGAATCTTCCGCGTCGCAGAAACAGCGCATTGAGCGCGCCGCTGTTATGGGCCGGCATGGAGATGAGCCGCCCTATTGCCGGCTCGTTAAGGCCGGGAACATTCAGTGTCACGTCAAAGACGACCCGAGGCTGCACTTGCGCGACGCCGGGGATTTCGCGAATTTGTTCCGCAACCCAGTCCGGCGCGCGCTTCAATTCCGCGAAGGCATGGGCGAAGCGATAACGCGCGTAGTAGTCGGCCTGCGACTGCAAGAGCGAGCGGTACATGGCGCGCATCGTGACGAACGCAGCCACTCCGCACGCAATAACAAGAACAATTGCAATGGCCTGCCCTCGAATGTAAATGAGGTCGCGGACGAGTTTGCGATGGAGCATGGCCATGGTTCACCACTCCAGTTCGCCCGGGCTGGCTTTTGCCGAATTGCGTGTGATCTCGGTGATTTCTCCGCTGCGCAGCCGGATCACGCGATCGGCCATGGCGGCGATGGCGGTATTGTGCGTAATGACGGCTACCAGGGTATGCAGTTGCTGGTTGACATGTGCGAGGACATCGAGGACCAGCTTGGCGGTCGGGTAGTCGAGCGCGCCGGTCGGCTCGTCGCAAAGAAGGATGTCGGGTGTCTTGGCGATGGCTCGTGCGATTGCTACGCGCTGCTGCTCACCTCCCGAAAGCTGCGATGGGAAATGGTTCTGCCGTTCGGAAAGCCCGACCAGGCGCAGCGCTTCGCGCGGATCCATCGGATGGTCGGCAATCTCGGTTACGAGCACAACATTCTCGAGGGCAGTCAGGCTGGGGATCAGGTTATAGAACTGGAAGACGAAGCCCACATGTTCGCGGCGGAACTGGGTCAGGCCGGTGTCGCCGGAGTTTGACAGCCAGTGATCGCGAAAGCGCACGTCGCCGGTGGTGGGGGTGTCTAGCCCGCCCAGAATGTTCAGCAGGGTCGACTTTCCGCTGCCCGAGGGTCCCAGGATGACGACGAACTCTCCGGCGCTGAGGTCCAGGCTGACGGAGCGCAACGCAACCACCGTGACGTCGCCGGTGTGGTAGGTTTTCGACACGGATTGAACATGGAAAACCACCTCTGCGCTATCCGCGGTGCTGTGGGTTACTGTTTCCATGCGGTCCGCAATCATGGCTCGTCATGCCTGCCTAATGGTTGGGAGATTTCAGCGCCGTTCACAGTGACGGACGTCACCGAGATACCGTGCTTTCAGAAGGGAGAGAAGAAGACGGTGGAGATCCGCAGCAGGAGCGTGTGAAAGAGGCATGGATGCAATGCCGGCGAAACTATGGCCCTTGTCACCTTCGATTGCGGCCTTGCAACCCAGGCTCGAACCAGATCTGAAGATGATGCGTTGCTGTACTCCGCGTTTTTTGATTGGTGTAGATTGTTCGGGTAAGGAACCGGCAGGTAAGGGGGGGCGGTTTGACGTGATGGAAGATGTGATTGCAGTGTGAGGCGGCGAATTGCTCCTGTCGCACCATCTGACCTGATGGGACCGCGGCAGCGAGTGGCACGAAGATTCTCGATTTGGGGGCTCATTGAGACAGGACGGAAGAAGGCGGGTTGTAATTGAGGGTGTCGATCCGGAGGTCGATGGAGGGCGCTTCGCGATAAAGCGGGTGGTGGGTGAGCGTGTGCAGGTGGAAGCGGACATTTTTGCCGATGGGCATGATCATGTGGCGGCATGGCTGCTTTACCGAGCCGTTCCGCGCGGAGAAGGGGTAACGAGCGAGAGTGGAACAGCGTGGCGGCGGGTGAGGATGGCACCGCTTGGGAACGACCGCTGGCGTGGCGAATTCAGGGTGAGCGAAGCAGGCGGTTATGCATACACGCTGATGGGAACGGTCGATCACTTTGCTACGTGGCGCAGTGATCTGGAAAAGCGGATTGCGGCGGGGCAGGATGTGGAGGTAGATCTGAAGAACGGCGCGATGCTGGTAGGGGAGGCGGCGGAGCGGAGGGCGGGGGCCGGGGACGCGGAACGGCTGCGGAAATGGGCTGAGGATCTGCGCGCAGGAGGTTCGGATGCGATGACAGCTGCGTTGGACCGGGATTTGGCGGAGATGATGGGGGAGTATGCCGATGGGAATTTGACGAGCCGGTACGAGCGGGAGCTGATGGTGACGGTGGATCGGACGCGGGCTGGATTTTCGAGCTGGTACGAATTGTTTCCGCGGTCGACGGCCGATGGGCCGGGGCGGCATGGGAGTTTGAAAGACGTAGAGTCGCGGCTGGAGTATGTGGCGGGGTTGGGTTTTGACGTGCTGTATTTGCCGCCGGTGCATCCGATTGGTGTGAGTTTTCGCAAGGGGAAGAACAACACGGTTGTGGCGGCGGATGACGATGTGGGCAGCCCGTGGGCGATTGGCGGGGCCGAGGGTGGGCACACGGAGATACATCCGGAACTGGGGACGCTGGAGGATTTTGCCCGGCTGCGCGCGAAAGCTGAGAGGGCCGGACTGGAGCTGGCGCTGGACATTGCGTTCCAGTGCGCGCCGGATCATCCGTGGGTGACGGAACATCCGTCGTGGTTCAAGCATCGCGCGGATGGCACGATACAGTATGCGGAGAATCCACCGAAGAAGTATCAGGATATTTACCCGTTTGATTTTGAGAGCGAGGACTGGCGCGGACTGTGGCAGGGCCTGAAGGAGGTGTTCCTGTTCTGGATTGAGCAGGGGATTCGGATATTCCGGGTTGATAATCCGCATACGAAGGCGTTTCCGTTCTGGGAGTGGTGCATCGGGGGGATCAAGAAGGAATATCCGGATGTGCTGTTTCTTTCAGAGGCGTTTACGCGGCCGCGAGTGATGCAGCGGCTGGCAAAGGTGGGCTTTACACAGTCGTACACGTATTTCACCTGGAGGAACACGAAGGAAGAGGTGACGGATTATCTGACGGAGCTGACGCAGACGCGGGTGAGGGAATATCTGCGGCCAAATTTGTGGCCGAACACGCCGGACATTCTGCCGGAGCAGTTGCAGACGGGGGGTATGCCCTCGTTCAAGAGCCGGCTCGTGCTGGCGGCTACGCTGAGCAGCAACTACGGAGTGTACGGGCCAGCGTATGAAGCGGTTGAGAACCGGCCGCTGCGGGAAGGCAGCGAGGAGTATCTGCACTCGGAGAAATACGAAGTGAGGCATTGGAGCTGGGATCCGGAGCGCCCACTGCCACGGCTGATGGCGGCGCTAAATCGCGCGCGGAGGGAGAATCCCGCGCTGCAGGCGATGGAGAACCTGGTGTTTCATTCGACGGATAATCCAAATCTGATTGCCTACAGCAAGCGGCGTGAAGGTGGGGAGCAGGCGGTGCTGACGGTGGTGAGCCTGGATCCTTCATACACGCAATCGGGATGGGTGATGCTGCAACTGGAGGAGCTTGGGCTGGACGAACAAGAGAGCTTCCAGGTGCACGATCTGCTGACGGGCGAACATTATTTGTGGCAGGGCGCGCGCAACTACGTGGAGTTGTCTCCGGAGACGATTCCGGCGCATGTATTTCGCGTGCGGAAGCGTGTGCGGACGGAAAGAGAGTTTGACTACTACCTTTGAGGGCGGGAGATAGATGGCGACAGGGCAAGTGCTGGTAAAAAAGCCGGGCTCGGCGACCGATCCGCTGTGGTACAAGGACGCGATTATTTATGAGCTGCACGTGCGTGCGTTTCACGACAGCAACAATGATGGAATTGGAGATTTTCCGGGTTTGATTGAGAAGCTGGATTATCTGCAGGACCTGGGAGTTACGTGCCTGTGGCTGTTACCTTTTTTCCCGTCGCCGCTGCGGGATGACGGTTACGACATATCCGACTACGCGAGTGTGAACCCGAGCTATGGAACGCTGGAAGATTTCCGGCGGTTTCTGGATGAGGCGCATGCGCGTGGATTGCAGGTGATGATTGAGCTGGTCATCAACCATACCTCGGATCAGCATCCCTGGTTTCAGCGGGCGCGGCACGCGCCGGCCGGGTCAGAGGAGCGGGACTATTACGTGTGGAGCGACAGTGATCAGAAATACCGAGACGCGCGGATCATCTTCACGGATACGGAAAAGTCGAACTGGACATGGGATTCGGTGGCACAGGGGTACTACTGGCACCGATTCTTTGCGCATCAGCCGGATTTGAATTTCGATAATCCGCGGGTGCTGGAAGAAGTGATTTCAGTGATGCGGTACTGGCTGGACATGGGTGTGGACGGGCTGCGGCTGGATGCGATTCCGTATCTTGTGGAACGTGACGGGACCAATTGCGAGAACCTGGCCGAGACGCATGTGCTGATCAAGGCGATTCGCAAGGCGATGGATGACGGTTACCTGGGGCGGATGATTCTGGCGGAGGCAAACCAGTGGCCGCAGGATGTGCGTCCCTATTTTGGAGAGGGCGATGAGTGCCACATGGCCTTTCATTTTCCGCTGATGCCGCGGATCTACATGGCTCTGCGGCAGGAAGACCGTTTGCCGATCACGGACATCATTGCGCAGACGCCGGAGATTCCGGAGAGCTGCCAGTGGGGAATTTTCCTGAGGAACCATGATGAGCTGACGCTGGAGATGGTGAGCGAGGACGAGCGCGACTACATGTACCTGGCATACAGCGCGGATCCTCGGATGCGGATCAACATAGGGATTCGGCGGAGGCTGGCGCCGCTGCTGGATAACAATCGTCGCCGGATTGAGCTGCTGAACAGCCTGCTGTTCTCTTTTCCTGGTACGCCGATTTTGTATTACGGCGATGAGATCGGGATGGGGGACAACATATATCTGGGAGATAGAAATGGTGTGA
>CAZWSD010000077.1:0-10804 GCA_964636535.1 uncultured Acidobacterium sp.
GGTTCCGGTGAGGTAGAGGGTGGCGATGCCGGAGGGTGAGAGCCAGAAGCCGGCGAACCAGGGGAACTGATGCTGGAAGGTAGGGGACTGCTGGTTCATGGTGGTCATGGCGGATTTGATGGCGTTTGAGAAGGCGGCATCGATGGCGGCGCCCTGGTGCAAGGTATAGCGCTGTACGAGCATGGAAACCGCGTTGAGCGCGAGCCAGAAGATGGCGGAGATGACACCGGTGAGGCTACCGATGCGCCATCCGATGCGGCCATCGGTGGGTGAGGCCGTGCGACGGCGGTAGAGGTGGACGGCGAGGAATCCGCCGATGAAGACCCAGAGGGCGCCAATGCTGATGAGGGTTGAGAGGAGCGCGACGGGCACTGCGACAAGGAGGGCGGCGGTGACCGCCGAGCGCCAGCGCAGGATGTCCGAGGCGCGATCGAGGGATTGCTGAAGCGAGGCGTCCTGCGCGGCGGGCAGGGAGTCGTTTTCATCGACGAGCAGATGAGGCGCGCCACAGTGCGGGCAAAATATTTGATTAGGGACGAGGTTTTCCCCGCAACGGTGGCAGACAGACTCCATGCCATTGACCCTAACCCACCGCGGAGAGGAAGGCAACGCTGGTGGAATCGAGAGGGGGGCGGAGCGCGAGGCTCCGCCGGTGCGCGGGGGAGTTGAAAACGATCGTAATGGTTAAGACATCGCCTAATCCGTTGTGTTCAGCCGGAGGTTGTGCAGGTAGAGATCGACATTGTGGGTGTTGACGACGGCCGAGCCGGTATCAATGAATGCAGGGATGGGCGCGAGGGGATCGGGTTCGTAGTTCTGCGTGAGTGAAGGCAGCGGCAGGGTGTGGAGCGCCTGGAGCGCCTGGACGCCGATGTAAGCCATGGTGAAGGGCTTTTGCGCGATGGTGGCGGTGATGACGCCGCTCTTGACGAGGTCGAGAGTGCGCTTGTCGAGATCCATGGCGATGATGACGGGGCGATTCCTGGGGGCGGCTTTGCTTGCGACGGCGCCGACCTGCTCCCCAGCCGAGGCTTCAAGGCATACGAAGGCATCGATGTGGCTGGCGCCGGTCTGGGCGATGTATTGGCGGGTTTTGTCGGCAGCGACGCCGGCTTCGCCGTGAATGTCTTCGATGGCGACGACGTGGATCTTGGGATAAGCGGCAAGGACGTCGTTATAGCCTTCGAGGCGTTCGTCGAGGTTGGGCTGTCCGGGAATGGTGTAGATGACTACGTTGCCTTTTCCGTGGAGGTTGTCAGCGAGGGCCTGACCGCCGAGCCGTCCGGCAACGCGGTTGTTGGTACCGATGAAGAAGAGCCTGCGGCTGTGGGGGGCGTCTGAATCGAGGGTAATGACGGGGATCCCGGCGTCGAGGGCGTCATTGATCTCGGTGGTCATGAGGGAGGCATCGACGACGGAGACCATGATGCCGGAGGGTCTGAGGGCGACGACATCTTGAAAGGCCTGTGCTTCAGCTTTGGGATCGAAGTTGGAGGGGCCGCGCATTTCGGCCTGGACGCCGGATTCGGCCGCGATTTTGGCGAGGCCGGCGGCGGCCGATTGCCAGTAGGCGAGGTGGGTGTTGTTGGCGACGAGGAAATAGCGCTGATCGTTATGGCGGCTGCAGGCGGCCAGGGACACGATGAGGGTGGACGCGATGAGCAGTGGGAAGAGCTTTCGGAACGGGGACATGGACACCTCCTGCGGAGACTGGTCTCCAGAGCGAGCGTACCCGGATGCAGAAGCGGGAGGGGTACGCCGACGAAGCGAGGTTGGTCCGGCCTGAGGGGCAAAAGGAGATGGAGCCGGATGGGTGTTGCCACCACTACACAGTAAGATGCAGAGATGAGGTAGTCGGCATGCTGGAGTATTTTCGGCTGAAGGTTTTCAGGACGGTTGCCGAGCAGGCGAGTTTTCGGAAAGCGTCAGAGCTGTTGAACATAACGCAGCCGGCGGTGAGCCAGCAGGTGCATGTTCTGGAAGAAGAGCTGGGCGTAGCGCTGTTTGATCGGAGTGGAAGCCGGGTGAGTCTGACGACGGCTGGGGCGGTGCTGCTGCGCTACGCGCAAAGGGTGTCGGCGATGGCCGCCGAGGCGGAGCGGGAGCTGGCGGCGATGCAGGGGGAGATGGCGGGCGAGCTGCGGATCGGGGCCTCGACGACGGTGGCGCAGTACATTTTGCCGCGGATGCTGGCGCGGTTCCGGCGATATCACCCAAAGGTGACGATATCGGTAATCAGCGGGAATACGGAATGGGCGTTGGAGGCGCTACTGCGGGGCGAGATTCTGGCGGGTGTGATCGAGGGTCCGGTTTCAAGCGCGGAGATTCACAAACAGAAGCTGCTGGATGACCGCATGGCGCTGATTGTGCCTGGAGGGCATGCTTGGGCGAAACAGGAGAGCGTGGAACTGGAGAAGCTGGCGGAGATTCCTCTGCTGATGCGGGAGCGGGGGTCCGGATCGCGGCGTGTGGTGGAAACGGCGCTGCGGAAGGCGGGCATGCGCATGGGGCGGCTGCAGATTGAGATGGAGCTGGATACGACGGGCGCGATCATTGCGGGCGTGGAAGCGGGGCTGGGCGCGGGATTTGTGTCTCTGGTGGCGGTGGAGAAAGAAGAGCGCATGGGCCTGGTGAAGGCGCTGCCGGTGCGGGGGCTGGAGATTGTGCGACCGATTACGCTGATCCGGCGTGCGGGGCCGCAGGCGGAGGGTCCGGCGCAGGCGTTTGAGGAGTTTGCGGCGGCCGAAGCGGGCAGCGCCGGAGCCGGAGCGAGGAACGCGGGGCGGAAGCGATAAGGAATTCTGATTGGGAAGGACGAGAGTTGGCGGCCGCGCCGGCTGGGGCTGAGTGCGCTTATTTCGAGAGGAATGGGTTGCCGCGGAGGGTGAAACGCAGGGGGCGTTCGGCGGCGTGACGGATGCCGATGCGGGGGGTGGCGTCGATGCGGCGTGAGGAGAAACCGTCCTGCGCGAGGGTGAGCACGGAGGCGGCCTGGGTGAGATCGAGACCGTTGTGTTCGGCGCGGGTGATGGCAAAGGCCTGGCAGAGGCGTCCTGGGCCGGAGGCGAGGAGCCGCGGGTGGGTGTTGGCGGGAAGGTTGCGCCGGCGGGCCATGGTGGGGAATCCCGAGATGGGTTGGAGGGCACGGATGAGGACGCAGCCGGCTTTGCCTGCGGGCTGGCAGGCGACGTTGAGGCAGAAGTACATGCCGTAGATGAAGTAGACGTAGGCGTGGCCGGGAGGGCCGAAGAGAACGGCGTTACGGGCGGTTTTGCCTGCGAAGGCGTGGGCGGCGGGATCGCTGGCTCCGAGATAGGCCTCGACCTCGACGATGCGGCCGATGGTCGTCTCGTCGTCGGGCGCCTCAGGCCGGCGGATGAGCAGCTTGCCGAGGAGACTGCGGGCTACGCGTTCGGGTGGGCCGAGAAAGAAATCGCGAGGCAGGGGAATAGGGGGCATGGGGAAAAAGGGGTCCGGAAATCATGGCAAGCATTGAGCCGCCCAGGAGCTGCAATTCCGGACCCGAAGCTGTGGCCGGATCGATCCTTAGTCGGGAGTGGCGTGGCTGCTGGGGTGATCGGGCAGAACCAGTTCAATGAGCGTGAAGTTTGTGCCGTGGCCGCCGGTGTCTTTGAAGGCGACGATGCGCTGATGGTGGGGAGAGCCGGCGCGGAGTGTGAAGCCGGACTCGGCGTTATCGCCATTCACGTTGACGCGCTTGTCGCTTTCGCTGCAGGTGAGCCCCTGGGCGGTAACGGTGGGTTCGCCAACGGGCTTATCGCCATTGCAGGCGAGGACGGTGCCGAAGTTGCCGAGTTGCTTGCGGTAGTAGGAGATGACTTTGGTTTGGGGGTCGGAGGTTTGGTAGGTGACGACCTTGACCTTCATTTGCCAGGGACCAAAGCCCATAGCGACGTTCGCGGACTGGTTGTGGTCGTTTCCCGTGGAGACGACGGCGCCCGGATAGGCGGACAGGCCGAGATCGGCGGCGGTGGTCTGGTTGGTTCGGACGTGAATGCCGGCAAAGGGAACGACGATGCTGACGTTGTCCTGCTTTTTGCCGTTTTGATCTTTTTTGTTCACGACGATGCAGCCAGTGAGCAGGAGGCAGAGGCTGGCCGCAAGCAGGGAAGTGACGATGGCGGCGCTGCGGCGGAAGGCAAAAGCGTGAGACATGGCAACCCCCTCGTTGCAGAAGAGTGTACGCGGGCGAGGGGGGCGCGGTTCCAGGAAATTTGGCGGGAAATGGGGAATGGGGCTGTAAACTATAAACAGCAAGCGAGTTGGACGGCCGCTGCCGCAACGGTTCAGGCCGGTGCGGGGGAGGAAAGTCCGGACTCCAGAGGGCAGTGTGCCGGATAACGTCCGGGATTGCAGCGTAAAGGCTGCAAGACGGCTAGTGCCACAGAGAAGATACCGCCTCGGGCGCCAAAAGCGACCGAGGTAAGGGTGAAAAGGTGCGGTAAGAGCGCACCGCCCCGTCGGCAACGCACGGGGGCATGGTAAACCCCACACGGAGCAAGACCAAATAGGAGGGGAAGAGCAGTTCGGCCCGAGAAACTGTTCTGCGTGCCTGCCCGGCGCGCCAACGCGGGCTGCCATACGGCTTTCGGGCCGTGTGGACGGAAACCTTCGGGTAGGTTGCTGGAGCGCTCGCAGTGATGCGGCGCCTAGAGGAATGGCCGTCCTCGACAGAATCCGGCTTACAGGCTCGTCTTGCTGATCTATGCGAGTTGCCCTGCCGCTGATTGCACGGAGCGGCGGGGCGCCTTTTTTTGGCATTTTTCCTGCAGAGATGAGTTGCCCTGACGGAACTGCGCGTGTGCGGCGCGCGTATGATGTGGGGTGCGCGGAGAGATCTTTCTGATTCGCGCGCGGCGCGGGACGGGGTGAAAATGCGCGGGCGGCTTGTGATGCGCCTTGTTACACTTGCAGGCAAGGCTCACCGGTCGAGTGGGCGACGGGCGAATTTGATTCGCGGGTAGAATGACCGCAAAGCGCCGGTAAGGATAGACGGGGAAGATAATTCGGTGATCAGAGTCTGGGAAGCGCTCAAGATATCGCTGCAGTCACTTTGGGCTAACAAGCTTAGGACGGTGCTGACGCTGATCGGCGTGATTATCGGTGTTTCCTCAGTGATCGCGGTGATAACGCTGACCAATGGCGTGAATAAGTACGTGGCGACCAAAGTATATGGCTATGGCGCCGATGTATTTATGGTGGGTAAAGAGCCGCAAGTGATTCTGAGTTACAAGGAATATTTGAAGTACCAGAAGCGCAAGAATATGACGATGGCCGATTACGAGGCCATGAAACAGCTCTGCCATGCCTGCCGAAAGGTGGGCGCGCTGCTGACCACGAGCGGGCCGGTGATTGCGGGGGGCAAGGCGAGCACGAGTACGGAAATTCGCGGCTGGACATGGAACATGGCTGAGATAGCTAACCTGGATATTGCGCAGGGCAGGTCATTTGTACCCGCGGACCAGACGTTTGCGCGGCACGTGGCGATTATTGGCTATGAGATAGCGCACGATCTGATAGGGGAAGGGGTAGATCCGCTGGGCAAGGAGATTCGTGTGGACGGGGTGCCGTACACGGTCATCGGCGTGGCGAAGAAGCAGGGATCGACGCTGGGGCAGAGCCAGGACAATTTCGTTTCCGTGCCGATTACGACCTTTCAGCGGACGTACGGTACGGGTCAGAGCGTAACGCTGTATATCGATGCGGGCGCGACAGGGGCGCCGTTGGACCGCGCGACGGAAGAGGCGCAGACGATCATGCGGGTGAGGCGGCACGATCGACCGGGTGAGGCGGACGATTTCGCGATCAGCACGAACCAGGCTTTTGTGAACTTGTGGAAGAGCATCAGCTCGACGTTTTTGATTGTGGTGATTGGCATTACGTCGATCTCGCTTCTGGTGGGCGGGATAGTGATCATGAACATCATGCTGGTGAGCGTGACGGAGCGGACGCGGGAGATCGGGGTTCGGAAGGCGCTGGGCGCGCGGGCGAGCGACCTGCTGCTGCAGTTTCTGCTGGAGTCCGCGACGATGGCGGTGATAGGGGGAATTATCGGGACGGTGATCGGGGTGACCGCGGCCAAGGTGGTGACGGCGGTGATTCATTTTCCGTCTTCGGTGCAGTTGTGGTCCGTGTTGCTGGCGCTGTTTGTCTCGGGCGGCGTAGGCATTTTCTTTGGCGTATATCCGGCAAGCCGCGCAGCCAAGCTGGATCCAATTGTGGCGCTGCGCTCGGAACTGTGAGAGGTCGCGGCGATGGCGATGAGTAACACGCGAGAATCGATCCGGATGGCGCTGGATACCATTCGCACGAACAAGCTCCGGTCGGGTCTGACGGTGTTGGGCATTGTGATCGGGGTGACGACGGTGATTGCGATTTCGTCGATTATCAGCGGGCTAAACAACAATGTTTCGTCGCTGGTGAGCTCGTTCGGGACGAATCTGTTCTGGGTGTATCGGATGCCTCTGGTGATGACGTCGATGCCGAGTCCGGAGCTGCTGAACCGGCCGAAGCTGACGCCGGAGGAAGCCTCCCAGATTGCGCAGGAGCCGGGAGTGGTGGCCGTGGATGCGGGACTTCGGTACGATCCGCGATTTCAGCCGGGGGATATCGGGGTGCAATACGGGAAGAAGAAGGTGGGTGGGACGATTCTGCAGGGCGACATGGCGAGCATGGCGGTGACCGAGGATCTGCACTTCAAGGCCGGCGGAATGTTCACCCAGGAAGAGGCCGAGCGTCACAGCAACGTTGTGATCCTGGGGCACGATACGGCGGCGGAGCTGTTTGAGGCGTGGCAGAACCCGATTGGGAAGGAAGTGACCATCGAGGGGCAGGTGTTTACGGTGATCGGCGTCTTCGACAAGATCAAGTCAGTATTTGGAGGGTCGGGGAAGAACCCGGAAGACAATAAGGCGACATTTCCCCTGGGGACGTTTCGGAAGCTGCATCCGGAGCTGGATGACTACTACATTGAGGTGAAGTACGCCAACCCGAAGGTGAAGCAGCTGGTGCATGACGAGATCGAGGCGGTGCTGCGGCGCGACCGGAAGCTGCGTTCGAACCAGGCGGACAACTTTGTGATTTCGTCGCCGGAGGCGATTACGCGGCTTTGGAACGAGATTACGGGCGGGCTGGCGATTTTTATGCTGGCGATTTCAAGCCTGGGGTTGATGGTAGGCGGCATCGGGGTGATGAACATCATGCTGGTGAGCGTGACGGAGCGGACGCGGGAGATCGGTGTGCGGAAGGCGCTGGGCGCGACGAAGCGGAATATTCTATTGCAGTTTTCACTGGAAGCGACGACGTTGTGCGCGGTGGGCGGAGTGATCGGGATTGTGATTGGGGGAGTGATCACGCTGGCGATGCGTGCGCTGCTGCCGGCGACGATGTCTGTGATGTGGTCGGTGACGGGGTTTGCGGTGTCGTGCGGGATTGGCCTGGTGTTCGGGATTTATCCTGCATGGAAGGCGGCGACGCTGGATCCGATCGAGGCGCTGCGATACGAGTAGGAAGCGGCGCTTCCCGGTACACTGAGCAAGGATGCTCGCTTTAATAATTGCTGAGGCAGTTGAGTTTACGACGACGGTGCTGGCGCTGGCCGGGTGCGGCTATTCGCTGTTTGCGCTGTGGGCGGCGCGGTCGTATTTGAAGCCGGAGGCTCCGGGGCGTGGGGAATTTGCGCCGCCGGTGACGATTCTGAAGCCGGTGAAGGGGCTGGACCCGGCAATGGATGAGGCGTTTGCGAGCCATTGCCGGCAGGAATACGGGGGCGATTACGAGATCCTGTTTGGGGTGTCGAGCCTGGACGATCCGGCGGTGGCGGCGATCGAGCGGTTGCAGGCTGCGTTTCCGGAGCGGAGCATTCGGGTGGTGGAGTGCCCGGAGAATCTGGGGCCGAACGGGAAGCTGAGCAACCTGGTGCAGATGCTGCCGGAGGCGCGGTACGACCATTTCATTCTGAATGACAGCGACATTGCCGTGGGGCCGCAGTACGTGGCGCGGATGATGGCTCCGATGACCGACGCCCGGGTGGGGCTGGTGACGGCGCCGTATCGGGGACGGGCCGAGGCGAGTGTTGGGTCGCGGCTGGAGGCGCTGGGAATTTCGACGGATTTTTTTCCGGGCGTCCTGGTGGCGCGCTACATCGAGAAGGGAATCCGGTTTGGGCTGGGGTCGACGCTGGCATTCTCGCGGCTGGCGCTGGTTTCCGCAGGCGGGTTTGAGCCGCTGGTGAAACAGCTGGCCGATGATTATGAGCTGGGGGCGCGGATTGCGCGGGCGGGATTCCGGGTGCATCTGAGTCACGAGGTGGTGGAGACGAGCGTGCCGAAGTACAAGTTTGCCGATTTTGCGGCTCACCAACTGCGGTGGGCGCGGACGGTGCGGGCCTCGCGTCCGGGCGGGTATTTTGGATTGATTGTGACTTATGGGCTGGCGTGGGCGACGCTGAACGTGATTGCCTCGGCGGCGAATCCGGTGAGCCTGGCAGTTTTCAGCCTGGTGTTCTTGACGCGGATGGGGATGGCGCTGGGTATCGGCGCGGGGATCCTGGGAGACCGGCAGGTGATGCGGTATCTTTGGATGCTGTGGCCGCGGGATGTAATCGCGCTGGGGCTGTGGGCGTGGGGGTATGCGTCGGATACGGTGGTGTGGCGCGGGGAGAGCTTCCGGCTGCGGAAGGGCGAGCTGGTGAGGGAGCCGGCGGCGGGCAAACCGGGACTATAGCGAATTGAGCGTTACCAAGTGCGACCGAGGTTGCGCGGGCGCGGCGTTTGCCGAGAGCAAAGCCGCGCATGGCGGAATAGATCGACCCTGTTTTTTTGCTTTTGCCGGGCAAGCCTACAGCGCTGGCTGGTGGCTGACGCGCCACTGTTCGGTCATCCGGCGGGCCAGCGCGGGCAGGCCAAAGGCAAGCGCGCAGAAAAAGGCGGTGGAGGCCAGGTCATTGCGGTAGAAGGGAAGTCCCGCCGCATAGCAGGCCAAGAGCCCCGTCATGGTGTGAGGATACATGGGCGAGGCAACCCAGACCGCGTAGTTGCTCACCAGGAAGAACGAGGTGGGAGCCAGCACGGCGCCGGTTCCGACGCGCGCGACGGAGATTTTTTTGCGCAGCAGCAGATAGCCGAGCACCACGACGGCGCCATACCAGAACCATGTGACGAGGTAGGCATCCACATGGAAGGGATAGTTGTAGGCAAATACAGTGAGGTAGTAGTCGGTAGCCGCGAGAGCGATGACCGGGACGAAGATCCAGCGCAGCGAGCGCTTGGCCCCAAAGTAGAGCAGGCCTGCGCCAACGGCAGTGAAGTTCAGCCACGGATGAGGGAGAATGCGGCTGAGCACCGCGGCAACGATCCAAAGAAATGCTGACATGAAGAGCCTCACAACAAAAAAGATCGGCGGAAACCTCTATTTTCCGGTCCTGCGGCATCGGGGTCAAGCGGAAGACGGGAATTTGCCGGAATTGAGTTTCACGCTGCCACCGAAGTTCGCGGCGCAGCCGGCCGCGCGGAGCGATCGCGCTCCCTTCTGAGCAGGCGGGTCAGTCCTGCGGCTCGCCATCCAAATACATGGCTTCCACCTGCGGAGCCTGACCTGCGGCCACATTGACATAGACCCATCCGCTGAGCGGAGGGTTGCCGCCCGGATGACGATCAAAGCGCAGATCGCGGAACTGAACGGCGTGCCAGTGAGCGCCGCGGGGCGGAGCCGGTGCGTCCGGAATGGGGATTTCGCCCATGTCTTGGACGACGGGCCACTTTGCCCACTGCAGGTAGACGCGACCGAGGTAGGATTTTTTTGCCGCGGCGACGGCCGAGGTCACAGGCGGCTTGTAGACGCGAACCGGCGAAGGGGTGAGCTGGTTGCGCAGGGTGTTGATTTGAACGATGCGATAGGAGTTGGGTGTTTCGACGAGGCCGGTCCAGCGGAAAGGATCGGCGATGGTGGGCTCGGCGGCGACGCGCAGGATGCTCGCGGTGGTGTAGCTGCCGTTGTTGAGGAGGGCCTCGGCATGCAGATGCTCGGCATTGCGGAGGCTCCAGTAGAGGAAGATGAAGATGAACGCGGTCCAGGCCCATCCGCGGCCGCGAAAGCGCTTGCGGCGGTCTCCGATTTCCTGATCAGCCAGCTTGAGGATCGCCGGAATGACCAGCGCCAGTAAAAGGGCGGCGAGGATCCATGGATCGAAGATGGAGACGATGCTCCAGGCATACCAGTGCTTGTCAAACGGGAGGAACGGCCGCAGGCCATAGCTGTTGGTGTAATCGAGCGCCAGGTGGCTGAGGTCCGCGAGCAGCGCGCCAAACCAGAGCCAGCGCCAATGGATTTGTCGAGCGGAATGCGCCTTATTGCGCCGTAGCCTGCTCCATGCAGCGGCCACCAGCGCGGTGAACGCCACGGCGGCGAGCGCGACAAAGGGAGCAGCGATGAGGGAATGGGTGATGCCGCGATGATGCTGGAGGGCTGCTACCGGTCCGCGAACGGCCCAGAGCATGTCTATGTCGGCCGCTTCGGCGGCAAGGACCAGTGTGAATGTTGCCCAGGCGGTTTTGCGATTGATTCCCGCCCGGGAAATGCAGGCTCCGGTGAGCAGATGAGTGATGGGTTCCATCCGAGGCCACAGTACGCGGAGTGTCGCATGGAAAGCAAGCGAGGTTCAGTCGCGGCGTTCTTCGAGCGGCGTCACTTCGAGGGTGAAGGGCAGGGTTGGATCGGGTTCGAGCGGGACGTCTTTCATCCAGACAACCTGATCGCGCCAGACAATGAGCGGCCAGGTGGAGCG
>CAZWSD010000078.1:0-5416 GCA_964636535.1 uncultured Acidobacterium sp.
CCCACGCCCGAGGTCTTCTTCGCCAAAAAAATCGACAACACCCGCCTCGTCAAGGCGCCCGATCCGCAGCGCATGAAGGAGATGCGCAGCTTCGCCATGGCCATGGGGCTGCTGCTCTGTCTCCTTCTCATCTACGGATGGCAGCACTTCAGCGCCATCGAGTATGGCTACAGCATCGCCTCGCAGAAACAGGAACTCATGAAGCTGCGCGAATCCAACTACCACCTCCAGCTCACTGAGGCGCAACTGAACAGTCCAGGACGCATTGATCGCCTGGCCAATCAGCTTGGACTCGCCGCCCCTATGCCCAGTCAGGTGGTGCGCCCCGACGGCAGCTTTGACCCCAACGCACCTATCCTCGCGGAGAATACACCTCCGCCAATGCAGTAATGGCCAAGGGAGTCCGCGGAGGAATGGTCTTCAATGCGTCCTGAGGGAACCACTTCATGCCGGCAGTAGCAACGTCTGCAAGAACCTCCCGGCCTTCTGGCCCTGCCAAAAACTCCGACTCCGTTCCCGTCAGCACGCCCATGCGCCGCTGGCGCGTCTTCAGCGTTCCGGCATTCTTCCTCCTCTGGACCGTGGTGATTGTCGTCCGCCTCTTCATGGTGCAGATTCTCGATCACCACAAATATGTGGAAGAAGCCGCCGGCCAGCAGGAGCGCACCTTCCAGGTTGATCCCCGTCGCGGCAGCATTTATGACCGCGATCTGCATGGCCTCGCCATGACCGTCTATGCCGAGTCCGCATATGCCGTTCCCTGGCAGATCGGCGCAGACAAGGCCCACGACGCAAGCCTCCTCGCCGCTATCGTCCATACCAACTCCGAGGATCGCTATACCAGCGCGCCCTACATCCTCGCCCGCATGCATGCCTCGCGCGATTTTGCATGGGTCGCCCGCAAAATGGCCCCCTCCGTCTACCAGCGCGTGAAGGCGCTCCACCTCAAGGGCATCTACTTCCAGCGCGAATTCAAACGATATTACCCCGATCAGGAATTGGCCGCGCAGGTGCTCGGTTTCGTCGGCTCCAACGGAAATGGCCTCGACGGCCTCGAATACCAGTTCAACAAACAGTTGCGGGGCAAGCCCGGACGCATGTACACGGCAGTGGACGCACGCAGCCATGTGCTCGGCAGCCAGGAACGAGATCCCAAACCCGGAAAAAATCTTGTCCTCACCATCGACGCCAACATTCAGTACATGGCCGAGAAGGCGCTGGAAGAAAACATGGCCCGCACCAAGGCCAAGCGCGGCATCGTCATCGTGCAGGATCCACATACCGGGCAGATTCTTGCGCTCGCCGTTCAGCCCACCTTCAACCCAAATCACTTCCGCTACGACAATCCCGACCTGCTCGTCGATCACGCCGTCAGTGACGTCTTTGAACCCGGGTCAATGTTCAAGATCGTCACCTACTCGGCCGCTCTCCAGGACCACGTGATTACTCCCCATACCCGGATTCACACCCTCGGCGGAAGCATCAATATCCACGGCCGCATCGTCCACGACGACAGCGACGTCATTCGCTTTGAACATCAGCATAATAACGTGCTCACCGTGCCTCAGGCGCTGGCGCAGTCCAGCAACGTAGCCGCCATCACCATTGGCGAGTGGCTCGGCAAGTACAGGCTCTACCACTTCATCCGCGAATTCGGCTTCGGCCGCAAAACCGGCATCCAACTCCCCGGAGAAACCGCCGGCCTGCTGCGCCCGCCAAATCTCTGGGGAGACACTACGATCGGCTCCGTACCCATGGGCTATGCCATCGGCATCACCCCCATCCAGCTTGTCTCGATGGCTTCTACGGTCGCCAACGGCGGCGTCTATCTGCCGCCCCGCATCGTGATGGATGTCACCACCAAGTCACCCTCCGACGGCTTGCGCCCGGATCCTTATCATCGTGAGACCAGCGTGCCGAGTCCGCTTCCGCCCGGCGCATATCGCGTCATCTCCGAGCGGACCGCAGCCGAAATGCGCGCGCTGCTCGAGGGCGTCGTCGAGACTGGCACTGGCATTCCCGCGCAGCTCAACGGCTACAGCGCCGCCGGAAAAACAGGCACCGCCGAAAAGATCAACCCCCGTACGCATACTTATTCCAAGCGCCGTTATGTTGCTTCGTTTGTCGGTTTCGCTCCCGTTAACGATCCTGCCGTGACCATCGCGGTGGTCACCGATGCGCCCGAGTATCAGTATCGGTTTGGTACTTCGGCCAGCGCCCCGGTTTTCCGTCAGTTGGCGCAGGAAATTCTTGAGTACCTCGGCGTGCCCCATGATGAGCCACTCAAAACACCAAAGCAGATTGCCCAGGAGATCAAAAACGCGCCCAGGGAAGCCGATCCGCAGGAGCAGCTCGCAGATATGGACTCGCTCTTTGCCGACGTTAACCACCTGCCCGCCAATGATCCGCTCCGCTCCAGCAACCTTCCCGGCGTGGCTCCCATTGTCGATAAACGAATCGAAGAGGACGAGTCTTCCCACCCCTCCGGTTCCCCTGCGTCCAACCCGCCGCAGCCCCGCCTGAATCTGCCCGGGCCGAGCTCCGCTCACGACGCCGTCACAGTGAGCGCCAGGCCGATCATAACGGTGCCTTCCTTTGCAGGCCAGTCCGTGCGCGAGGTTATTGAACGCGCCGGAACCGCGGGACTCGGCGTGCAGGTGCTCGGCAGTGGCCTCGCCACCCAGCAGGTCCCCGCTGCCGGAACTAAAGTCCCGCAAGGCACCCAGATCATCGTCCGCTTCCATCCCTGAGATCGCCCTCGCCGCCGATTCGCATCCCGCGCGGCGAATCACGATTTTCACTTGCCTAAATCACCCCCGATTCGTTCTCCTGACATCATGCGCTACAGCACCATCCTGGCTGGCGTTGAACTCCTCCGCCGCTCCGGACCCGATCCCGATATCACCGGCATCGACTATGACTCGCGCCGCGTCTCGCCAGGCGCCCTGTTTGTCGCCATGCGCGGAGATACCGTCGACGGAAACCGCTTCATCGCCTCCGCGCTCCAATCAGGCGCGACCGCAATTCTCACCGACTCCGCCCAGGCCTTCGCCGAGTGGTCGACAAAGGGCGAAGTCGCCATCGCCCAGGTGCCGCATGGCCGCCGCGCCTTGGCCCTCGCCGCCGCAAACTTCTTCCTCCACCCGGAATGCCAACTCGCCCTCACCGGCGTGACTGGCACCAACGGCAAGACCACCACCGCCTTTCTCGTGGAAGGCCTGCTCCAGAGAGCCAGCCGCAAAACCATCCTCGTGGGCACCATCGAGTGTCACCTCGCCGGTCAGGTCCTGCCCTCCCCCCACACCACCCCCGAGTCGCGCGACCTGATCGAGCTTTTCCGCCAGGGCGTCGACGCCGGCGCCTCCGAAGCCGTCATGGAAGTCTCCTCGCACGCGCTCGCGCAGGGGCGCGTCTTTGCCCTGTCCTACGACGTCGCCATCTTCACCAACCTCACCCGCGACCATCTCGACTTCCACCACACCATGGACGAGTATTTCGCCGCCAAGCGCAAACTCTTTGACGCCAGTCTCGGTCGCGCTCCGCGCGTCTCCGTGGTCAACGCCGACGACCCTTATGGCCTGCAGCTTGCCGGCTATGCTCCTGCCCAGGGCAGTCAGATCTTCACCTACGGCATACACACCGGCGACTACCGCGCCGAATCCATTCAACCCTCCAGCCACGGCATGCGCTTTCACATGCAAACGCCCTTTGGCTCCGCTGCCGTTACGACCAGGCTTATGGGCCGCGTCAATGTCTACAACCTGCTCGCTGCTTCGGCTGCGGCGCTGGCGCGCGGCCTCACTCTGCGCGAAGTCTCCGCCGCCATCGCCACCCTCCCCAGCGTCCCGGGCCGCTTCCAGACCATCGACGAAGGTCAGCCCTTCGCCGTTGTAGTCGACTACGCGCACACCGACGACGCTCTGCGCAACCTCATCGCCCTCGCCCGCGATTTAGTCCGCGACCATAAGGGCCGTGTCATCACCATGTTCGGCTGCGGAGGAGATCGCGACCGCACCAAGCGCCCCTTCATGGGCCGCGCCGCCGCCGAGCTCAGCGACCTCGTGGTCCTCACCTCCGACAACCCACGCAGCGAAGACCCCGATGCCATTCTTGCCGATATCTTGCCCGGTCTGGCCGGCCTGCCCACTCCGTACACCAGCGATCCGGATCGCACCCGCGCGATTCATGCCGCCATCCACGCCGCCCGCCCCGGAGACGTGGTCTTGCTCGCCGGAAAGGGCCATGAGAAGACACAAACACTCCGGCAAGGTACGATTCCATTCGACGATGCTGCCGTCGCGGCGGCCGCTCTGCGTGAAATGAAAGACCCTGGAGCTGCTCCATGAAGCTCACGCTGGAACAGATTGCTCATTGGTGCGGCGGCGAGTTGCGATGCGCCAATCCCGCACATTCGGCAACCGGCTACTCCATTGACTCCCGCACCATCGAGTCAGGAGACCTCTTCTTCGCCATCCATGGCGAGCGCTTCGACGGCCATGACTTCATCGCCGCCGCCCGCGAACGCGGAGCCGTCGCCGCCGTCGTCGCCCGCCCGCGCCTTTCCACCTCCCACTCCCTCCCGGACCAATCCCTCATCGTCGTCGAAGACACGCTCGCCGCCTTGCAGCAGTTGGCCTTTGCCGTCCGCCGCCACTGGGGAAGGCGCGTTGTCGGCGTCACCGGTTCCGCCGGAAAAACAACCACAAAGGAAGCCATCGCCGCCGTCCTCGGCGTCGGCTACTCCGTCCTCAAGTCGCGCGGCAATCTCAACAACAACTACGGCCTGCCCCTGCAGTTGCTCCGCCTTGACCCTGCACACGATATGGCCGTCATCGAAATGGGCATGAATCACGCCGGCGAAATCGCGGCACTCGCCCACATAGCCGCCCCCGACTGGGGTGTCGTCACCAACGTGGGCCGCGCCCACATTGAGAATTTTCCCGACGGAATCGCCGGCATAGCCCGCGCCAAGTACGAGCTCATTCAGTCCCTTCCTCCAGACGGCATCGCCTTCCTCAACTGCGACGATCCCTACGTCTCCCAGTTCGGACGCGACTTCCACGGTCGCGTCGTCCATTTCGGCCGCGGCCCCTGCGCCAACCTCCGTGTCGATCACGTCGACAATCTTGGCCCCGATGGCCTGCGCATCACCGTCCATGCCGAGGCCCAATCTGCCACCCTCCACCTCCACCTCCTCGGCGAGCACAACGTCACAAATGTCCTCGCCGCTCTCGCCGTCGGCATCGCCGCCGAAATCCCCCTCGATATGGCTGCCCGCTCGCTCCAATCACTCCAGCCCGAGGACAAGCGCGGCGAAGTGCTCAACTGGCGCGGCGCCACCATCATCAATGACAGCTACAACTCCAATCCTGAAGCCCTCAAGGCCATGATCGCCACCCTCGCCGGCATGCCCGCC
>CAZWSD010000078.1:5516-10792 GCA_964636535.1 uncultured Acidobacterium sp.
CTCCAATCCTGAAGCCCTCAAGGCCATGATCGCCACCCTCGCCGGCATGCCCGCCACGCGACGCATCCTCGTCGCCGGAGAAATGCTCGAGCTCGGCAAGGAATCCCCGGCCCTGCACGCCGCCTGCGGAAAAGCCGCCGCTGAAGCCGGCATCAACCTCGTCATCGGAGTGCGCGGCGCCGCCGCAAGCCTGGTCGATGCCGCCCGCAAGGCTAAAGTCGATGCTATTTTTCTGCTATCGCCAGATCAGGCCGGCGAATGGCTTCGCGCCAACCTCCGCGACGGCGATGCCGCCCTGCTCAAAGCCTCCCGGGGGGTCCGCCTCGAACGCGCCCTCCAGATCCTGCTCGCAGAGGAAAAAAACTCCACATCCCCTCCGCCCGCAACGTAGCCGCCGCGATTCCTCTCTCAATTCGCTGCGGCAACTACTCGCCCGTCCGCGTTAAGATAACCAAGACCGCCCCTTTCCATCGCCGGAGGAAGTTTGCTCTACTGGCTGCTCTACCAAAAGCTTTATCCGCACTTCAGTCCCTTCCGCATCTTCCGGTACCTCACCTTCCGGACCGCGTTCGCATCCCTCACTGCCATGATGATTTCCCTCGTCATCGGCCCCTATGTGATTGAAAAACTGCGCGAGTTCCAGATCGGCCAGTACATCCGCGAAGAAGGCCCCCAGGCTCACCAGAAAAAAGCCGGAACTCCCACCATGGGCGGCGTCCTTATCTGCACCGCCATTCTCCTGCCTACCCTCCTCTGGTCCGACTTGTCAGATCCTCTCGTCTGGGTCGTCACCCTTTCCACCATGGCCTTTGGCGCCATCGGCTTTGCCGACGACTACATCAAGGTGGTCCACCGCCGCAATCTCGGCCTCTCCGCCCGTGCCAAGATGGGCCTCCAGATCATCGCCTCCGCCCTCGTCGGCACCTCGCTCGTCTATCTTGAGTGGCAGGGCAGCTACAGCACCGAATTGATGGTTCCGTTCTTCAAGAATCTTCGTCCCCGCTTCACCATTCCTGCGCTGGCCCATATCCCCCACTTCGGCCTCCTCGCCTTTATCCCCTTTGTCCTCTTTGTGATTCTCGTCATCGTCGGCTCCAGCAACGCCGTCAACCTTACAGACGGACTGGACGGCCTCGCCATCGGCTGCACCATCGTTGCCGCAGGCGCCCTCACCGTCCTCACCTACGTCAGCGGCCACGCCGTCTTTGCCGACTACCTCGAGCTCCAGCGCATGCCCCTCGTCGGCGAGCTCACCATCTTCTGCGGCTCCATGGTCGGCGCTTCCATCGGATTCCTCTGGTACAACGCACACCCTGCCCAGATCTTCATGGGGGACGTAGGCTCGCTCGCCCTCGGCGGCGCCATCGGAACCATGGCCGTCGTCATCAAGCAGGAGCTGCTCCTGCCCTTCATCGGCGGCATCTTCGTCGTCGAGGCTCTCTCCGTCATCCTCCAGGTCGGCAGCTACAAGCTCCGCAAGAAACGCATCTTCCGCATGGCCCCGCTCCACCATCACTTTGAGCTCATGGGCTGGTCCGAATCCAAGGTCATCGTCCGTTTCTGGATCGGCGCTCTCGTGTTTGCACTTTTTGCACTGACGACACTCAAACTTCGCTAACCTTGCCGCCGCGTGGGAAAATACTTCTGTTCGCGTCTTAGGTCACAGGAACAAGCATGGAGTTAAAAGGTAAGAAGGTTCTCGTCGTGGGTCTCGGCAAATCCGGACTCGCGGCCGCGCTGTTCCTGCGCCGACAGGGCGCTCATGTCACCGTTTCCGATATCCGCAGCGCCCAGATCCTCGGTAAAGATATCCCCGCCCTCATCGAGCAGGGAATCGCCGTCGAAGCCGGCGGCCACGGCCTCCTTACCTTCCGCCGCCAGGATCTTATCGTCGTCAGCCCTGGCGTCCCGCTCTCCACTCCTGAACTCGTACAGGTGCGCAACTTTGGCCTGCCCATCATCGGCGAAGTCGAACTGGCCGCCCGCTTCCTCAAGGGCAAAACCATCGCCATCACCGGCTCAAACGGCAAAACCACCACCACCAGCCTTTGCGGAGCCATCCTGGAAAACGCAGGCCTGCCAGTACAGGTCGGCGGCAACATCGGCCTGCCCGTCATCGGCCTCGTGGAATCCTCCCGCGACGACGGCTGGTCGGTCCTCGAAATCTCCAGTTTTCAGCTCGAAACCACTGAAAAGTTCCACCCCGACATCGCCGTTATCCTCAACGTCACCCCAGACCATCTCGATCGCCACGGCAGCTTCGCCAGCTATCTCGCCGCCAAAGAGCGCATCTTTGCCGCGCAAACTCCCAACGACATCCTGATTCTCAATGCCGATGACGATGTAGCCTCCCGTACCGCCGCCCACGCCCACTCGCGGATCTACTGGTTCAGCCGAAAGCGTGCCGTCAGGCAGGGAACCTTTGTGCACGAAGGCGTCATTCTCTTTCGCGCCTCCGAGCAGGCCGCCCCGGAACCCATCCTCAAACTCGATGAAATTCCCCTCAAGGGCAGCCACAACGTCGAAAATGTCCTCGCCGCCGTCTGCGTCGCGCGCCTGGCAGATATCCCGCCGCAAGCCATTCGCACCGCTGTCTCCCAGTTCAGCGCCGTCGAGCATCGCCTCGAATTCGTGGCCGAAATCGATGGCGTCAGCTACTACAACGACTCCAAGGCCACCAACGTCGATGCCGCCATCAAGGCCATCGAGTCCTTTCCCAGTGGCATTCATCTCATCCTCGGCGGCAAAGACAAGGACTCCGACTACCGGCAGCTTCGACCCCTGCTGGACGGGCGCGTCAAGGCCGCTTACACCATCGGCGCAGCCGCGGAAAAAATTGCCGCGCATCTGGATGGCGCCGTGAAGCTGGTCGCAGCCGGTACGCTCGACAATGCCGTCTCCCTGGCCGCAGAAGCCGCGAAACAAGGCGATATCGTCCTGCTCGCCCCCGCCTGCTCCAGCTTTGATCAGTTCAACAATTACGAACACCGAGGGCAAACCTTCAAAGATCTGGTTCTCGCCCGGCGAGGAGCCACAGCATGGCAAAACGCGTCGGCGTAGACAAGTCACTGTTCTACGCAACGCTGGTTCTGGTGGTCATCGGCCTGCTGATGGTCTTCAGCGCCTCCGCCGTGCTGTCCAAGGTGAGCTATGGCTCCCCCTATACCTTCCTCATACGCCAGTCCATCTTCGCTGTCCTGGGCCTGATCGCCATGACCGGCCTCATGCAGATCAACTACCGCAGGCTAAACCGCCCCAACGTCATCTTCCCGCTCGTCGGCATCACCGTGCTCACCCTGCTCGCTGCATTTTTCATGCGCGACTCGCACAACACACATCGCTGGATCCGCTTCGGCATCTTTTCCTTCCAGCCCTCCGCGCTCGCGACTCCAGTCGCCGTGCTCTTCATCGCATGGTTTCTCCAGAACCGAATGCACGCCATGGAGGATCTCAGGAATACCATCCTCCCCGCAGCCCTGCCCAGCCTCATCTTCACCGCCTTCATCTTGAAAGAACCAGACCTCGGCACCGCCATGGTCCTGGTCGCCGTCACGGCAATGCTCCTCTATCTCGCCGGACTGCGCCTGCGATGGATTGCCGCTGCATTTCTCGCTTCCACACCCATTCTTTACTGGATGCTCTTCCGCGTTGCCTGGCGCCGTGAGCGCCTCCTCGCCTTCCTCAATCCGGAATCCGACCCGCTCGGCAAGGGCTTCCACATCATCCAGTCCCTCATCGCCGTCGGCACCGGCGGCCTCTACGGCCTCGGATACATGGAAGGCCGCCAGAAGCTCTTCTTTCTTCCAGAGCCCCAAACCGACTACATCTTTGCCAATATCTCCGAAGAACTCGGCTTCATCGGCGCCATCGCCATTGTCGGCCTCTTCGTCTACATCGGCTATCGCGGATTCCGCGCCGCCGTGCTCTCCCGCGATCCCTTTGCCCGCTTCACCGCCTTCGGCCTTACCTCGGCCATTCTCATCCAGGCGTTCTTCAACATCAGCGTGGTCATTGACCTGCTCCCCACCAAGGGAATCACCCTGCCTTTCATCTCCTACGGGGGCACTTCGCTCATCATCATGCTCTGTTGCATGGGCATCCTGCTCAGTATCACGCGGGAATTGGAATGATACTCGGATGAACGGCAACCGGCACACGAGAGAGATCCTCGATCAGTTCACAAGGCAGGCCGAGCAGTTCGCGCAATCGGCCACCGCGCGCAACGAAGATTTGCTCCGCGCCGTCCTTCGCATGGCCCAGCCGCAACCGGACGACTCCATGCTCGACGTCGCCTGCGGCCCCGGCATCCTCACCTGCGCCTTTGCGCCCCATCTCCGCCACGCCACCGGTATCGACCTTACTCCGGCCATGCTCGCCCAGGCCCGCGCCGCCCAGCGAAAGCTCCACCTTGCCAATCTCTCCTGGGACTGCGGCGACGTAACCGCCCTGCCCTATCCCGACGCCAGTTTCCACATCGTGACCTGCCGCTACGCCTTCCATCACTTTCCCAATCCTCTCCATGTCCTCAAAGAAATGCGCCGCGTCTGCGCGCCCGCCGGACGCGTCGTCGTGATTGACAGCGCGCCCCCCGAAGAAAACGCCGCCGCCTTCAATGCCATGGAAAAACTGCGCGACCCATCCCATACCAGCGCCCTGCCGCCGGAACAGCTCGCCGCGCTCTACACTGAAGCCGGCTTGCCCGCTCCGCGCATCGAGCCCTTCCGCCTGGCGCTCGATCTTGACTCATTCCTCGCCCGCTCCTATCCCCGCGAAGGCGATCTGCCGCGCCTCAAGGCGCTCTTTGAATCCGCGCTTCAGGATGACTCGCTCGGCCTCCAGCCCCGCCAGATTGACGGCAAGATTCACTTTTCCGTCCCCACCGCCATCCTGGCTGCAAGGATTCCCCATGCAGCCTGATTCCAGCTCCGCGCTGCGCGTCGTCATCGCCGGCGGAGGCACCGGCGGTCACATCATTCCCGCCATCGCCATCGCCCGCCAAATACAGGCCGACGGCGAGGCGGAGGTCATCTTCCTCGGAACCCCGCGCGGCCTGGAGTCCCGCCTCGTACCCCAGGCCGGCTTTCCGCTCACCCTCATCAAGGTGGGCCAGCTCAACAACGTCTCCCCGCTCACCCGCGCCCGCACGCTCATTGATCTCCCACTCAGCATCCTCCGCTGCGCCGCGTTCCTCCGCCGCTTTCGCCCTAATGCCGTCGTCGGAGTCGGCGGATACGCCTCCGGTCCCGCCATGCTGGCCGCCCAGTGGCTTCGCATTC
>CAZWSD010000079.1:0-10503 GCA_964636535.1 uncultured Acidobacterium sp.
GCCGCAGCGCAGCGCTTCTTGCAATTTCTTGCCACCCCCAAAATCCGCGCCCAACTTGCCGCCGCTGGCCTGGACCCGCCCCAATAAAGCAATTCTCCTCACGGAGCAGGCGAGGAAAAGATATCCGGTGTGCCCGGTCCTCCAAAGAACGGCCACCCCTCCAAAATCGAAACCGGCCTACTGGACCAGGAGAAACGCTCGAATGCCACAGCACTGGATTGACCTTACCGCACTCTGGCTCACCATCCGCCTCGCGGCCGTCACCACCCTCATACTGCTCGCCCTCGGCACGCTCATCTCCGCATGGATCGTCTTCACCCGCTCCCGCCTGCGTCCCATCGTCGAAGCCATCTGCGCCCTCCCACTGCTGCTTCCCCCCACAGTCCTCGGCTTCTACCTGCTCGTCCTGCTCGGCCCCCAGACCGCTCCCGGTAGGCTGCTCACCCGCATCGTTGGCCATCCACTCGCCTTCACCTTTTGGGGACTCGTCATCGGCTCGGTCATCTACAGCCTACCCTTCGCCGTGCAACCTCTCGTCGCCGGCTTTCACGCCGTCGACCCGTCCCTTCGCGAACAAGCCGCGCTCCTCGGCGCCGGACGCATCCGTATCCTCCGCGAGATCCTCCTGCCGCTCTCCAAACGCTCCATACTCACCGCCGTTACTCTCGTCTTCGCCCACACCGTCGGCGAATTCGGCGTCGTCCTCATGGTCGGCGGAGACATTCCCGGTTCCACGCGCACCCTCTCCATCGCCATCTATGACCAAGTGCAGGACTTCTCCTACGCCCAGGCCAACCACACCGCCATTCTCCTGCTTATCTTCGCCACTCTTGCCCTTATTGCAACCTACTGGCGCAGCCCCCACCGCGAGCTGACCCATGTCTAGCCCGCTTCCAAAGACAACATTCCACTGGGAGGCACTACCAGACGCCACCCTCCTCCCGGCCACCATCGCCCATCGCTACACCGACTTCTTCCTTGACGTCGATTTCTGCATATCCAATAGCATCTCCACCCCATGGACCATCCTCTTCGGGCCCTCTGCCGCCGGCAAAAGCACGCTCCTCCGCATCCTCGCCGGACTCACTACTCCGCAACAGGGCCGCATCACCCTCAACAGCCAACCCCTCCTTGACACCAGCCGCCGCACCTTCGTCCCGCCCGGCCGCCGCAACATCGGCTTCGTCCCGCAGCACGCCGCGCTCTTTCCTCACCGCACCGTCGCGGAAAACATCGCCTTCGGCCTGCGCCACTTGCCGCCCCCCGAGCGCATTCGCCGCATCGACGAAATGCTCGCCCTCGTCGACGCCCAACCCCTCCGCGACCGCAAACCCGCGCGACTCTCCGGCGGAGAAACCCAGCGCATCGCCATCGCCCGCGCCCTAGCGCCGCGCCCCCACCTCCTCCTGCTCGACGAACCCCTCGCCGCGCTCGACGCCGCGGCCAAGCCACAAATTGTCGAATGTCTCCGCCGCACCGGCATCCCGATGCTCTACGTCTCCCACGACCTCTCGGAAATCTGGCAACTCCCCGCACAAACCCTGCTCATTGAATCCGGACGCATCGCCGCCCACGGCCCGCTCCAGCAGGTCCTCGCTCCACACCGCGAAAAGCTACTCGCGCAGTTGCAATAAGACCGCACAAAGCAACATCCCCGCGTACCCTCCACGCAAACACTGGGATTTGTGCAACCAGGACTGTTACCTTGCCTTCGGCATCTTCATCCCGTGATTGGCCATCACGTCAGGATGGCTCCAGACCGTCTTCAGGAACTCGTACCGTTGCCGCCGGAAGCCCGGCTTCGCCTCGGACCTTGCGTTCAGGTGCATCAACTGCCAATGGTCCGCAGCATCCCACTTCGGCCACTTTGGCAGTCCCTCCCCATTCGGATTGCCGGTCTTCGCAAAGTTGCTCCAATAATCCATCATCTGGCCGGAGAGCTTGAAGTCCTCAGGCCGCCAGTGCGCGCCCAGCCGCGATTTCAGCGTCCCGAACACATACTCAATATCATCGGAGTGAAACGCCCCCATGATCGCCGGATGATGCGGATCTCCCGGTGAAGGCAGGGCAAAGTAATAGCGGTACACTGGCTCCCCGCTCGTCTTCACCTGCGCGTTTTGCCACGCCCACGTGCTATAGGCGATAAAAGCATCGCCGGAGTAGTCTTCCATCGCCCGCAACGCCTCTACGTTGTTATCCGCCGAGTATGCGCGCAAAAACTCACCCGCTTTGTCACCGAACTCGTTTTTCGCAAACTCCCGCATCGAGGCCAGCGTCGGCAACGGCTTGTGGAACACCACCTCCGCGGTCCCCTCATCGCGATTGCTTCCGCCCAGAACCGGTACATGCGCCTGCCCGCCCTGCGCATAGATCGCCGCCGGGCTCTCCGGCAAAAACCACCCGTCTACGTCAGGCCCGAACTGCGCTGGACCATACGCCCGGTTCATCTCCGCCTTCTGCAACTCCTTCGCAGGAATCGCCCGCAGCTTCGCAATATCATCCGTGCCAAAAGCCCGCAGCGCAAACGCATCGCTCGCCTGCTCGGCTTCCCTCAGCGGCGGATACGCGAGATTCCCAAACGCGCCACCACTTTCGCCAATCGCGCGGATAAACAATCCCTTCGATCCCGGCGCCGCAATCTGCGTGCTCACGGAAATCGACCCCGCCGACTCGCCGAAAATCGTCACTTCGTTTGGATTTCCACCAAATTGCGCGATATTGTCATGCACCCAACGCAGCGCCGCCTGCTGGTCCATCAGGCCGTAATTGCCGGCTGCGTGACGCGGCGACTCCGCCGCCAGTCCCGACCCGGCAAAAAATCCAAAAATCCCCAGCCGGTAGTTCATCGAAACCACGATCACGCCCTTGTGCGCCAGGTGCGTCCCGTCCTGTCTCGGCTCTGACGTGGCTCCGGCAATAAATCCCCCGCCAAAAATCCAGACCATCACCGGCAGCTTCTGCCCCGGCTTCACCTTCGGCGCCCAAACGTTCAGCGTCAGGCAGTTCTCGCTCTGTCCAGGATCGCGAAATCGCATATCCGTGAAGATGTAGGGCTGCATGCAGCGGTCCCCAAACGCCGTCGCATCCAGCACCCCGCTCCAGTCCGTCGCCGGAACCGGCGGTCTCCAGCGCAAATCACCCACCGGCGGCTGGGCGTACGGTATCCCCAGAAACTTCCGCACCTCGTGATCCTTGCTCCACCTACCGCGAATCTTTCCCTGCAGCACCTGCACCATCGGCCCGCTCTCGGCCCGCGCCCCGGGCATGCTCACGCCCGCAAACGCCACCGCCATCGCCGCAATCCACAACACACTCCATCTGCCGCGCTTCACCTTCGACCGAGCCTCCCTTGGTAAATTCTGGTCATCTCCAACCTTCCTCAACCACCAGCAGATCCTGCATCGTCTCCCGCCGGCGAATCATGCGCGCACGCTTCCCGCTCACCAGCACTTCCGCCGGACGCGGACGCGAGTTGTAATTCGAGCTCAGTGAAACACCATAGGCTCCCACGTCCAGAATTGCCAAGAGATCACCCTCCCGCACGCCCTCCAGTTCGCGATCCCGCGCAAAAAAATCGCCCGTCTCGCACACTGGACCCACCACATCGGCAACAATCTTGGTCGCCCCGCGCCGCGGCGTCACCGGCACAATCTCGTGGTACGCCTGGTACAGCGCCGGCCGGATCAAGTCATTCATCCCCGCATCCACAATCACAAAATTCTTCTCACCGTTCTTCTTCCGGTACAGAACCCGCGTCACCAGCGCCCCGGCTTGCGCCACGACGAACCTCCCTGGCTCCACCAGCAAGGTAATGTCCGGAACCTTGCTCGCGGCCTGTAATAACGCCCGCGCGTACCGCTCCATCTGCGCAGCCGGATCAAACTCCGCCTCCGCCTTGTACTCAATTCCGAGCCCTCCGCCCAAATCCATGTGCGTGATCGCGTGCCCGTCCCGACGCAACTCGGCAACCAGCTTCGCCACACGCTCCGCCGCCGCGCCAAACGGCTCCGCCGCCCGAATCTGCGAGCCAATATGCACGCTCACACCCTTCGCCTCAAGCCACTTGTGCTCCTTCACCTTGCGATACACCACCCGCGCCCGCCGAATGTCGATCCCGAATTTGTGCTCCCGCAAACCGGTCGAGATGTACGGATGCGTCTCCGCAAACACATCGGGATTCACACGCATCGACACCGCCGCCCGCTTCCGCAGCTTCGCCGCCCGCTCGGCCAGCAACTCCAGCTCGCCTTCGCTCTCTACGTGGAACGCCAGGATCCCCGCCCGCAGCGCCAGATCCATCTCCGGAGCCGTCTTCCCCACGCCCGAAAATACAACCCTTCCCGCTGCTTGCTTGTTCACCGCCAGCACGCGCTCCAGCTCCCCGCCGGAAACAATGTCAAACCCCGCGCCCCGCTTCTCCAGCAGCGCCAGTATCGCCAGCGCCGAGTTCGCCTTCACCGCATAACAAACCAGGTGCGGAACAGCCGCAAACGCCCGCTCGTAAAGATCGAACCGTTCCTGAATGTGCGTCGCGGAGTAGACATAAAGCGGCGTGCCATATTTCTTGGCCAGCGCATCCAGCGCCAGTCCATCCACATGCAAGGCACCACCACGACCGGAATAAGCAAAAGGGCGAACCTGGAACAGGGCATACCTCACTGAATGTTGCAGAATGCTCCAAGAATATCGCGACAACGGCACACTATCACAGGCGACAATGCCGTCCGCATCAGTATGGGGATCGCGGACAAGCTCCTCAAAGCACTCACCCGCCATTAAACTCTCTGACTTTCAATGGTGGAATGGCGTGGAACGTGCGCGCTTGCCCGCGCGGCCAGCGCCCTTTGCGGTCTTCGCGGTGAAACGGCCCTACCGCACCCCGTCAAAAAACTTCCGCAGAATCCGCCCCACCGTCTCCGGCTGCTCCCACGGCGCAAAATGCCCTGCGTCCGGTAGCTCATGAAACTCCGCTTGCCCGCCGCTCGCGCGAATTGTATCCGCCAGCAACCGCATATCCGCAACCGGAGCCGCGCCATCCTCGCCCGCCGCCAACACGCAGCACGGCACGCGAATCGTCTTCGCTGTCTCCACCGAATCCGGCCTCGCCGCCAGCCCCTGCTGTACCGCCACCAGCGCCTCGGGCCGCACCGTCTGCATCATCTCGCGCGCTTCGCCCGTCTTCTGCGGCCACCGGCTCCGCGTCGTCGCTCCAATCAGCGAAGTCAGCATAGCCTCAATAAACTCCCCGCTGCCGCGCTCCCGTATTTTTTCAATATTCGCCTGACGCGTCGCCCGTCCCTGCTCGGTGTCGGCTTGCGGCTTGCTCCCGGCAAATGCCAGCGCCCTTACGCGTTCCGGACACCGCCGCCAAAGCTCATAGAGCGTGTATCCCCCAATCGAGCAACCGGCAATCACCGCCCGCTCCACGCCCGCTGCATCCAGCAGCCGCTGAATATCCATTCCCAGCTTCTCGATCGTGATCGGTCCCTCGCCCGCCTCCGATTGCCCATGCCCGCGCAAATCCGGCATCAGCACCCGGTATCGGACTGAAAGCATGCCCGCCAACGGCAACCAGAACCGGTGATTCATCGGCGTAGGATGCAGCAACACCAGCGGCGCGCCACCGCCCTGTTCCTCATAAAACAGCTCCACATCCCCTGACCGGTACTTCATTCGCTAAGCCCCTCCGACCGGTGGATTTGGCGCACTCCCCTCGCCGCCCTGCCTCGCCTGGTAAGGACTCGGCTGGCCTTGTAGATAGGGAGTCACCGGCGGCAGCGCCAAAGGCTCCTCCGGCATCACGATCCAGAAAACAATGTAGGCAACCAGGCCCAGCCCGCCGCCAAAAATTGTCAGCAGCACCGTGATCACGCGCACCCAGACCACATCCCACAGGTACGCGTTCGCCAGCCCCTGGCACACACCGGCCAACATCCGCCCTTGTCGCGGACGAACCAGCCTTGCCGGCGCCACGTACGCCGGCGGAGCCGCAGCATACACCGCCGTCCCACACGCAGGACAAAATTTCGCTCCGTCACTCAGTTCTTTTCCACAACTGCGACAGAAAATCGCCATTGGACCCTCTTTCCGTTCCGGCTTCTTGCAACCTGCCCCTCAGAGCATAAGCCGAAATCGCTTGCTCCGGAACTCTTCCGGCATCACTAGATACGATGCCACCACCTTCCGGGTTCCGTTGCTCTCTTCTCCTCGTCTCAGGTGTGATATGGGCGCTCCGTATACCCCCGCGCCTTCTCCGCTTCCACCGTATCCGCTTTCACCGCTATCACCTGGGCGTACATCTCCACGGCACGCCCATGCTCGCCCGCCAGGTCCAGCGTCTCGCCTGCCGCCAGCAGGCACCGCTGCTTCAGCTCCGGGCTCGTCGTCGGCTGATGAGCCCCCGCCACATAGGCCTTTACCGCATCGGCATAGTGCTTTTGCCCCTTCAGCGCCTCGCCCAGCCCAAAGTCCGCCAGTTCCACGTGCGCATTCTCAAAGAAGCCCTGCTTCTTCGCCTCCTCCAGCGTGTGCTCGTAGGCGTACACCGCCGTCATCCCCGCCCCCTGGTCCTTTTCCAGGTTTGCAATCTCAAGGCTGAAAAGATAATCGTGTGGGTACTCCTTCGAAAGCTGCTTGGCAATTTCAATCGCCTCAGCGTACTTGGCCTCGCGCCGCAGAAACAGCATGATCGCCGTCCGCGATTCCACCGATGTAATCACTCCATGATCCGCTGCATCCCGTAGCATCTGCATCCCGCTCGTCTTCGAACCATGAATCCCGATGAACCCGATCAGCAGCTTGAACTCCCACGGCAACGCACCCACCACGTAGTCATACACGCCCACCACCATCTTGGCGTCTACGTAGTTCGGATCCGTATTCAGCACCGCGGCGCAGTTCTTCCGCGCCCGCAGAGCCAGCCGGAAAGCCTTCCCATACCCGCGCTCTGCCATCGCGATATAAGTCGCGTCCAGAGCCTCCGCCCACCCTTTCGCAAATTTCGCGTCCAGGTCGTTGCCATTCGTCTGCAGCCGGGCATTCGCCTCGCCAATCGCACGCTCCGCCAGCCCTTCAATCTCCCGGCTCACCACTGCATTGGCATTCACCGCGTGCCGACCCGTCAAAAATCCATCCGTGGCATAGAAGGTCGTATCCAGCAGATCCAGTTGGTTCAACTCCTCAAATACCCGCACATTCAGTAGATAATCGGTCGCCAGCGGATCCCCGCCATGCTCCATCCACACCCGCTCGAAAATACGAAGCGCACAACCGTAATCCATGTCGTCAAAGCAGCGAAACCCAGCCTGCACCTGCGGCGTGCGGTTCAGCGCGGCCGTATCCACCCTTTCCGCCAGCACTGGCGTCGCGGTACCGGTCCACAACAGCAGTCCCGCTAGAATTCCCCCCCAGGTGTTAAGGAATTTCAAGCTCATATCGATAAGGAGAGTGTAGCTGCTCTCATGCCCGTGCCACAGGTTATGCCTCTCGGAGCTACAGCTGCACCTGGCAACGTCCTGCTACGCCGAAAGGGTCATACAACCCGGAGTTCGGTTCAGGATGCCCGCCTCGAGCCTGAAAAGGATTAACACTGTAGTCTCGGAAGAGCCGCCGGCCCATCCCCTTCCCGGGCCCCGTCAGGAGCACGGGAAAGGCCCAACCGCCATTCCAACAAGCATCCCCCATCCCTAGCCGGACCGGTGCCTCGTCCGCCCCCTTCGGCAAAATTCTTCCCGAATTCCTGCCCTCATTCGACACAAAATAACGTCAAATGACCGTATGACCAGAAATGAAGTGCTCACGCTGCTTGTGCTGCACGCCCGCAATAACGGGTTTCTCTTTCGCCGCTGGTACAAATCCAAGATCCATACCCCCTGGCAGGACTTCGAATCCGCTATCGACACCCTCGCCCACGACCACCGTTACTACGCCCTGCTCTTCTCCCATGACTTCGCCCAAAGCTTCTGGAAACACGGCTCCCAGATCACTTTCGTCGTCCCTACCGTCGAATACAAACGCCCCAGCAAAGGCGGCAAAGTCATCACTGTCCGCCGCAAAGCCTTCACCCGCCGCACCACCAAGCCTGACGCATGGATATACCACCTCCGAGAGATGGCTGCCGCCGAGGACCCCCTCCGATACATCCGCCGTTTCATCGTAACCCACGAGGAAATCGAGTCCTGGAACAAGCTGCCGGCCACCCGCCAGCGGAGTTCCGAACAGGCTCAGTCCTCCGCCGAGGACATACAGCTGGCCGCCACAGCCGAAGACCCTGATTCACCCGATCAGGACATCTAGCCAACGCTCCGATCCATTTTCGCCTTAGTGTTGCGGGCTGCCTTCCGCAATCGTGTTTCCACCCGATCCCATGTCCGTGGCGCTCTGCACCCTTGCCTCGTAATCCGCCGCAGCCTGTTGCAGCTCATTGCCCGCTTCAGCCAGAGTCACGTCATGCGGAACAGGCTCAAACCCCCACCGTGTCTCCTGTTCCTGCTTGCTCACGTTGCTGAAAAGCAGAATCCTCCCGTGCACATTCACCGCCACCAGGTCCGTCTTCCAGTGATTCGCGCTCACCTGCGTCCGATGAATCCGGAACGTCCCGCCCGGGTCCACGTACCCGAGAATCCCAAAACCAAAACTGATCTTCTGCGCGATTCGCCCATCCATCGATACCAGGCGCTTTAGCCGCTGATTCACCACCACCTGTCCCGTAAGTTCACACATGATCCGGTCCACGTAACTGCTAGGCACATATTTCGGATTCGGAGCAAAATCCAGCACCACCCGGTCCCCGGTTTTCGCACCCGCATAGTGGAATACATAGGCCTTCGGGAGCAGCGCCATCACCTTCCCCAGCCGGGCCTCGTCCGCCTCGTGTTCCTGCTGCACCTTGCGCATCTTCTCCGGGTTATCGAGCAGCCCAGCCACCCGCGCCTGCTCCTGGGTCACCTGCTCGCCCGCCAGCGGCTGACCGTCCCGCGCAAGCACCCGGTACACCGGGCCATCCCGCGTATCGATCTGTTCGCGCAGCACATTCTTGCCGCCGGCCACTACGTGGCTCCGGTATTCCCAAAAACTGTTGTCCTTCCAGTCGCGCAGCTCGTTGTAGATCACATCTTTCATCAGCCGATGCGCGCTCTCCGGCGCTTTTGCGGCTGTGCTTTCCGCCGATTTACTCTCTACTTTTCCCGCTACTGGAGCCGCCTGCACGAAACTGCCGGCATTGGCCATCAATGCCAGCAGAACTACCACCGTGGCTACGCGCATGAATCGCTCCTCGCCCATCAAACTACTCTCACGCTCGCACGCCTACATTACGGCCACCTTAAGACTCTCTGAACATTCCGTCATAAAACAGCGAGAAGCAAACGATACACTAATTCGTATGCTCGACGAAACCGCATTCCGCATTTACTCTGACCGCGCCCTCGAAGCCCTGAAAAAGGCCCTCCTTAAGGCCGAGGAAGAAGGCGGATTCGAGGTCGAAGAACAATCCGGCGCCATCCATGTCCTCTTTGAGGAGTCAGGCGCAAAGTTCGTCATCACGCCCAACACCCCCATCCGCCAGATCTGGATCTCCGCCCTCGCCACCAGCTTCAAGCTCGACTGGTCCGACGACGCCGGCGACTTCGTCCTCCCCAAAGACGGAACCTCACTGCAACCGCTCGTGGAGCGCCTCATCCAACAGCAACTCGCCGGTCAGTAGCCCTTGCTCCATTCGTGCCGGGCACAGTCTCACCTTCAACCGCCCTCTTTTTCCAGTCACGTGTGCTGCCGGCGTTCATAGAAGGAGTTCTCATGGCTCAGGTAAAAATCTTCGGACTGAAGCACCAACTCGAGCCCATCCGTAAAGACCTCTCCGACGCAATCCATCGCGCCGTCGTCGAAGTACTGTCCTATCCCCAGGAAAAGCGCTTCCATCGCTTCATCGGCCTCAGCCAGGACGACTTCCTATACCCTCCTGACCGCTCCAGTCGCTATCTCATCATCGAAATCAGCCTCTTCGAAGGCCGCTCCATCGACGCAAAAAAGTCCCTCATCCGCGCGCTTTATCGATACATCCCCGAAGCAACCGGAGTCGCGGCGCAAGACATAGAGGTCACCCTGTTTGAAACACCACGCCACAATTGGGGAATTCGTGGTGTACCTGGCGACGAGCTTAGCCTGAACTATAAAGTGGAGATCTAAGCAGCAAGCCCTGCCATGCAACCGTGAATGCATCCACCTCATCCCCGCGCGCCACGCTCTCCGTGGCCATGATCGCCTTCAATGAGGAGGCCAACCTGCCCCGCACCCTCGAAAGCGTCCTCTGGGCAGACGAAATCATCGTCGTCGACTCCGGCTCCCGCGACCGCACCGTCGCCGTCGCCGAGTCCTACGGAGCCAAAGTCCACGTCCATCAGCCCTTCGCCGGCCATGGCGAACAGAAAAACATCGACCTCGACCACTGCTCCTCCGACTGGATCCTCCTCATCGACGCGGACGAAGTCATCACAACTCAGCTCG
>CAZWSD010000080.1:0-10429 GCA_964636535.1 uncultured Acidobacterium sp.
GGCGGCGAATAATTCAGCGTCGTCCCCTGCGAAAATCCCATCCCCACAGACAGGTACGGCACCGGCGCCGTATACAGATGTACGCCCTCCGAGTGCGTCTCAAACTCCTCATCGTGCGCCAGCTGCGAAAAATCAATCGGCCTCAACCGGTCCTGCGCCAGCGCAACATCTGCGCTCAGGTACGTCTGATCCTCAAAATTGATCGAGTACGAAGGCTGCAGGTAAAAATTCAGCGGAACCCCGTTGTGATCCCATATACGCTGCGCGTAAACGTTCGGCCCGTCCGAGAGGATCGGCCCCCCATACGGCCGAAACGTATGGTTGTAATCCCCCTTGACCTGCCTCACGTCCGGCCGCCGAAAAAATCCAGTGTCAGTTACAAACCCGGCTGCCGTATCGTCATATCCCAGGTTCCAATACGTATGCAGTGACGTGTAGCTCACGCTCTGCATATAGGCCTGCCCGCTGCAGTACAACTCCGTCGAAAGACACTCCTGTTCGCCCGCCGTCGAATCACTCAGGTTTTTCGTCTCCGACGTCAGCGCCTGCCCCACTAGCGTCCAGCGATCATCGATCCGCGTCCGGTAATCGAAACCACCCGCCCGGTTATACGATCCCTGATACTCCCGATCGGCATAAATCACCCCCGCATCGGACTGCTTGCCTATATCCCGGTCTATGCGCGCCACAAAGTTCTCCGCCCGCGTCCCGTAATACCGCGTCCCCTGCGGAACAGACAGGCCTGGGCTACGATCATCCACGCCCAGAAGTCCCAGCGCCCACCGCCCCACCTTCCCCGTCAGCCGCGCCCCAAACTCCGGCATCACGATGTTGTCCGTGTAATAAAGATTGATCGGCGTCTGAAAGTAACTGCTGTTCTCGATGAAAAACGGACGCACCTCCGGAAAAAATGACGGGAATCTCTGATTCGGCGCTGCGGGATTATCCACCCCAACCTGGCTGAAGTCCGGATTGATCGTCGTGTCCAGCACCAGGCTGTTGCGCAGAATAAACTTCGAGTTCAACCCCACGATCCCCTGCAAATGCTTGTCCTCAAAGTAGGGATTCACAGGATTGACAGCATTCAATCGCCGCAGATTCCGCCCCAGCGCGTAGGGGTCAAACTGGAAATTCCGCCCCAGCGCTATGTCTCCAAAGCCCTCCACCGTCATGTCCTGAGACAGCCAGCCCGCTATGTCGTGATGAATCTCCGGCCAGTAATCCGACTCGCCCGTCTGCGCCACATTGCGCCCCAGAATCATTCCCCACCGCCGCAACGCCCCCGGCGGCACCTTCGCAAAGTAAAGGCTCGCAAACGGAATCCGCATCAGCACCGCATATCCGAACGGCGTCCGCTCCCCCCACGTATCCCATACCGTGTTAAACGAGTAGTCATACCCGCTCTGATCGCTGTACATCGCATCCGCCTGGATCCCCAGCGGATTGCTCTGGAATACAAATGCCCTCCGGTGATCGTCAAACGTATCCAGCATCAGCGTCACCGAGTCGTCGTTCCCAAGATTGTCCCGTTGCGCCATGTGTGCACGAATCTCCCTCGGGTCCGTGTCATGGCAAACAAACGCCACAAACAACGCCCGATGCGTATAGCCCATATACGCTGTCGTTCGATTCGCCGGCGTCCCTCCGGAATCCGGATACCGCTCCACAAAATGCGAAACTCGCAGCATCTGCGCCGCCTCGGCCGAATGATCCGGAATCACCAGAAAATCGCTCAACACCGGCGCCAGCGCCAGTCGTGGAACCACGTAGCGCACTGGATGCGGAATCAGCCGCACCCCTAACCCGTTCACGCCGCTGCCCGCCACCGCCCCAGGCGGATCGACGCCCTTGGGACTATCACAGGCCCGCGCAACCCTAGCGCACCCCGCCATCAGCAGCCCCAAAATAGCCGCAAAACATGCGAATTTACGATTCCAACGCGATTTCATCAACCTGCAACGGCTTCTCGCGACCGGCTCTCCCATCGCTCTGACCAGCCAGTCAATCGATTTCCTTCTAATAGTCTCTCATCCCGCCCCGGGTCTCTTTTCCACCTTCCTCAACCCCAAACCCTCGCAGTTCCCGCGCAACATCAGGCAAAACGCCGCAAAACAACCGCTTTTGCACCTTGAAAAATTCATGAAAACTTCACTTATACCTTTGCTGATGCCACTCCCATGCGCTCGCCACGATTTCCCTCAGATCAGCATGCTCCGGCGTCCAGCCCAACTCCCGCTGAATCTTCTCCGAACTCGCCACCAGCACCGCCGGATCCCCGGCACGCCGCGGCTCCTCCTCCACCCGAATCTCGCGCCCCGTCGCCTGCCGCGCCGTCTCGATCACTTCCCGCACGCTGAATCCCTGTCCATTCCCCAGGTTGTAGATCAACCTTCCCCCGCGCGCCTCATCCTCCAGCGCCTCCAGGGCCAGCAGGTGCGCCTGCGCCAGGTCATGCACGTGGATGTAATCCCGAATGCAGGTCCCGTCCGGAGTCGGATAATCCGTCCCAAATATCTTGATCGACTCCCGCCGACCTAGCGCCGCATCCAGAATCAGAGGAATCAAATGCGACTCGGGCTCGTGGGCCTCACCCCGGCCCGGCATCGCTCCAGCCACGTTAAAGTACCGCAGGCTCGCATAGTTAAACCCACGGCACCGGTGCAGCCACGTCAGCATCTGCTCCACCAGCAATTTGGACTCTCCATATGCATTCGTCGGCTCCAGCCTCGCATCCTCCGTGATCGGCGTCTTCTCCGGCTCTCCATAAACCGCCGCCGTCGAAGAAAACACCAGCCGCTTCACCCCCGTCGCCAGCATCGCTTCAAGAAGCGTCAACGTCGAGGCCGTATTGTTCCGGAAGTACACCTCCGGTACCCGCATGCTCTCGCCGGCCTCAATCAGCGCCGCAAAATGCATGACCGCTTTCACCCCGCCTCGCAGCACACGCTCCACCGCCTCGCGATCCGCCAGTTCCGCCGCCACAAATTCCGTTCCCGCCGGAATCATCTCCCGCCGCCCGTGGCTCAAATTGTCCAGCACCACCACTTCGTGCCCTTGCGCCGCCAGCAGCCCCGCCACCGTCCCGCCAATGTACCCCGCTCCACCCGTTACCAGGATCTTCACTGTGCCTTCCCGCCCCCTGCCGCATTTCCGGATTTCAACAGCATCAAAATTTCCTGCTTTCTTCCATTTCCCCGCGATGAATCCGTTTTCATTCATTCTCCCATGAGCTCCAAAATTCGATTTCCACCGCATCCGCCATCCGGAAGAATCCCCTCCCGGCCGCCGGCCATCTCAGCCCCCGGCAATGGAATTCCTTCCCATTCCATCCCCTTGTCCGGAAAAACTTTCGCATTACCCCAGCAGGCAACTCCACCATGAACGGCGGTAATATGGAGTCACATCAAGCTGTTTGTTACTTTGGTTCCACCAGGACCGCCTATGCAGTAAATATTTCTTAACCTTGCGATCCTGGCGATGTCTGATACTGTTCCCGGCAGGCCTAACGGTGATCGAATTGCAACTATTGATTTAATACTCGTTCACCTTGTAATTTCTGCGTTTCACATTCGCTGGCAAAGGTAGTTGGTCGGGCTCGGCGCAAATCCGGCGCCACACCCCGGCAGATTGGCAATCGCCTTGCTGCGATATTCAGAAAGAGGATGAATCCGGACCCAACCAGTCCCTCATCCGTAGCCCAACGGGAGTGAGATCGTTCTTCATATGGCTTCAGAAGATCATTCGAACAATGACAACTTCGGCCTTCTGCCGGAGGATAAGCGCGGGTTCAAGTCGCTGCTGCTCAGCGCCCTCGTCAACATCGTCACCGCCGTCATTGTCCTCATTGTCTCGATGTCCGCGGTCCACGTCGTCCGCCAGAACAACCTCGTCGCCAATGCCATCATCTTCCAGCCGGCCACGCCAAAGCCCGTCGTTCCGCCTCCTCCACGCATCCGCTCCTACGCCCCGCCGCCGAAAAATATGGCTTCCAAGATCTTCATGCCCCCTCCAAAACCGGTCAGATCCCCTCCTAAAATCCGGCATATCAACTTGCCCACCCCCGTGCTGCCCAACCTACCCCCGGTGCCTCCCAAACGCGTCGCTCCGCCTCCCAAGCCCAAGGTTGGACTCTTCAAGAGCGCCAGCCCCACTCGCGTCGCCAATAACAGGTCGCATCCCTCGATTCACACGGGCGGCTTTGGAGACCCCCGCGGCGTCCACCCAAATCCCAACACCAACGGCCAAACCAAACTCGTCGCCTTTGGCAACCCTGAAGACGCTCCTGGTACCGCCAAATCCGGCGCTGGACGCGCCCGCGCTGGCTCAGTCCAAGGGGTCGCTTTCGGTTCGGGTGTAACCAAAGGCGTCCGCGGCAGAGGCGATCCCGGCACAATCGCCTCTGCCGGATTCAACAACGGCGCAGTCGGCGGCTCGGCGCCCCGCCATAGCCCCGGTAAAATTGCCTCCGCCGCCTTCGGCAACAACATGTTCGGCAAGGCCGGAAATCATCAGCCCCACCCTCAGCAGGCCAACAGTACTCCCATCATCGTGCTCTGGAAGCCGCTGCCCACTTACACCGCACAGGCTCTTCAGCGGCATGTCCAGGGCAATGTCACCCTTCGCGTTCGCTTCACCGCCTCAGGCCACGTCCAGGTTTTGAATGTCGTTCGCGGACTCGGCTACGGACTTGACCACCGAGCCGTGATCGCAGCCGAACAGATCCGCTTCAAACCCGCTACTCAGGATGGCCGTCCCGTCGACGCCGTGCGTATCATTCGCATTACTTTCCAGATGACTTAACCGGGTGCCCCCAATGTTCAAATCGTTTCCATGCTTTTCCTTTACAAATCATCGTTCCAAGCGATCCAATCGTTCCATAAATATAGCCAGGAGCCTTCCAATGTTTCGTAAGCTGTGCGTGCTGGGTTTCATCCTGAGCCTGGGCGTTGCCCCATGCTGGGCCAGGAGACAGGAATACCGCGAGCAATTGCCGCCTCTCACCCCCCAGCAAAAGGCCCTGCTGCAGCAGGCCATGGCGCGGGAACAGATCACCATCAAAGCCATCGAAAAGGACACCCCGGTCGTCCAGACTTATATCCAGAACTTGCGCCCCGATCCAGTCCTCTACCAGGTCCCGGTTTCTGACCACTACAGCATCGCCCGCGTCGACTTTGGAAAAGGCTTCTCGGCCAATGCCTACGAGAAAAAGAATTCCCACCACGGCCTGTTCTCCGGGTCCTTCCGCTATCTCAGAGACCTCACCAAGGCCTTCGAGATTACAGACAATCCGACCGGCTTCATGGACATGATGTTCGTCGATCCGCGTGGATTTAACTTCAACAATTACAGCTTCGCCTTCGTCCGCCAGCAGTTCCTCGGTCAAATTCGCACCAGCGTCTTCGATGTCCGCCCCAGACGCCATGCAGGCACCGGCCGCTTCCTCGGACGCATCTGGGTCCAGGACGACGGAGGCAACATCGTCCGCTTCAACGGAACCTACACCAACAATCGCAATAACGCGGTCGATCACTACTACCACTTCGACAGCTGGCGCAAGAACATCCAACCAGGTCTCTGGCTCCCCTACGCCATCTACGTCCAGGAAACTCACAGAACTTCGTCCTCCAAATCCCTCGCCCTGCGCGGCCAAACCTTCTACTGGGGCTACGCTCTCAAGATTCCGCAGCGCATCTCTCAGGCTGAATCCGTCGATGTCGAGAACGCCAGGGACGAAAGCCAGAATGCAACCGACCTTAGCCCCCTCCAGGCCGAGCGCAAGTGGGTCAGCCAGGCTGAGGACAATGTCCTCGACCGCCTCCAGCAGGCTGGCCTGCTCGCCGCACCCAGCCCCTTCGACAAGGTTCTCGAAACTGTTACCAACAACATCGTCATCGGCAACAACCTCGACCTGCCAGGCCCCATCCACTGCCGCGTGCTCCTCACTGAGCCGCTGGAGTCGCTCTCCGTCGGCAATACCATTTTGCTCAGCAAGGGACTCATCGACGTGCTCCCGAATGAAGAAGATCTCGCCGCTGTCCTCAGCTTCCAGCTCGCACAAATCGTCCTCGGCCACCGCATCGATACCAAGTACGCATTCAGCGATCGCCTGCTCTTCCCCGACGAAGCCGCCTTCCGCCGCATCGACATGAGCCACTCCCTCGCAGACGATGCCTCCGCCGCAAAGGAGGCCGTCAACCTCTTTGACCACTCCGTCTATGCCGGCAAGGCACCCCAGGTCGGCCTCTTCTTCGAGCAGCTCGTCGCTCGCGAATCCGCCCTCAAAAGCCTCCTCACACCTCGCCTCGGCGACTCGCTCATTCAACCTGACGGCCAGCCCTGGCTCGCGGCCTTCATGCAGGGAGCTCCACAGCTCAATATGGAGAACCTCAATCAGATTGCCGCTCTTCCGCTCGACAGCCATCTCAAAATCGATCCCTGGACCGATCAGGTCGAAACACTCAACCTGCACCCCGCTCCGCTCCTTAGTCCTGCCGACAAAATGCCCTTTGAGATCACCCCGGTCTACTTCCGGCTCAGGCCCTACCAGCCTCCAACAGAGGCTCAGAACGCGAATTCGGCTCCCAATGCCAATCCCGCGCCTGATAGCGTATCCAATCCCGCACCTCAGCCTCTCAAACCAAACCCTGGAACCGCTCCTCCCTCCAATAACGGAAGCAGCGCTAATCCTCAGCCCTAGAGCATTTCTCCTGAACGTGTAAACCAGAGCAAATCATCCGAATGGGGCCGTTCCACAAAGCAACGGCCCCATCGAATCCATCCAGTCAACTCTCTACCATTAGGAGTTATGTTCTAGCCGGACTCACTCTCACCCTGCGGAATCCCGGCCGTCCCTTGACCCGCTTCCGCCCAAAGTTACCCCCTGACCTCTCGCGCCCGCCACTCTCACTTTCGCCGCGCGAACTGCGCAACTCCCGGTCAGGCCCTATCTGCTCAAGTTTCACCGCCGCTCACCGGCCATCTCGGCGCTAGTTCCACCTGTTTCAACAAGCCAATCGGCGCGGCACAGTTACCCGTTCCCCGTGCCGCCGGTCACTCAGCGAACGGCGGCGCACAACAACACTGATAAACCTGCGGCTTCTGGTAACCTGCTCCTAAGCCGACGCTCCTCTCATCGCTACACCAGCCCTGCGCTACTCCCCCAGTTTCTGGAGAACGTGGAATGATGAATCGCTCTTTGCTCTTATGTGGCGCCCTTCTGCTTGCGCCTCTCGCTTCCGCCCAGGTCGCACCATCCGCCACTGGCGGAAACGGCTCCTTCACCATCGGCGCTCAGGCCTCCGCCTTCCGCCCAGATTCGCTCCCAGGATTCACTGGCGGCCATGTCGTCGGCCCTGGCTTCTTTTTTGACGTCAACCTCATGCCACGCTGGGGCGCCGAAGGCGAAGCCCGCTGGATGCACTGGCACGGCTCCGGCGGACAAACCCAATCCGATTACCTCCTCGGACCACGTTACCGCCTGCTCAACTGGCGCGGCCTTTCCCTCTGGGGAAAATTCCTGATGGGCGCCGGCGTCGAAAAATTCCCTGAAAACATTGGCACTGGCAGCTACTTCGCCATGGCGCCCGGCGCCGATGTCGACTACCCCCTCAGTCACCGCCTCGATCTCCGCGCAGGCTACGAGTACCAGTTCTGGCCCAGCGCTCCCGATATTCCCTACTTCCCCAACAACGGCATGCACCCCTCCGGCTTCACCATCGGCATCGGCTACCGCATCATCGGACGGAAATAGTCCCCACGCCCCGTTTCCCTGCAAATCAAAAAGCCCCGGACTTCTCCGGGGCTTTGTTCACCTCTGCTTGCGTGCCTTATCGGTCGTTGGTTGCTCTGGAACGAGCATTCCCCTTCGCGATATACGGGGCCATCCCCCGCGCCGCCCCTCCTTCAGAGAACGCCCACGCCCAATCGCAATGAGCACACTGCAACTTCAGGAATAATCCTCTAAAAGTGATACGCGAACCCGATCACTGGCTCACTGATGTTGTAGTAACGCCGTGTATTGAAATTGTTGAATCCAAAATTCGGCGTCTTGCTGATGATCCCGCGGTATTCCACCCGCAAATCCCAGCTTGGGCTCAGCTCATACGCAAATCCCACTCCGTAAAGCGCGCCCGGCAACGACTTCTGCTTCAGGTTTGATACCGAAATCGTCGTCAACGTGTCGTCAATCGGCGTATAGATGAAGCCACCCGCGCCCGCCTCAATAAACGGGTTGAAGTTCCGGAAATTGAACATCCGCACATACGCAAATGAAATCTCCTGCACCCGCGTGTGGACGATGTAGTTGAAACTGCCGCTCGAAAAATGATCCTTGTCCTGGCTGTAACCGTAGTTCACTTCCAGCTGGCTCAGCGGAGTCACATCGTACCGGTAGCTCAACAGTGTGCCGTATCCGGGAGTTGCATGCAGGTAGACGTTGCCGGATCCGGCGACGAACGGAGGAAGCAGCACCGATCCACTGGCGCTCACTTCCATGCGGCTCTCTTGCCCAAATGCTGCCACTGCCAGGCACGGCAGCAGAAGTAACAACAAAAAGCTCTTCTTCATTCCTTCAAAAACCTCTCGCCTGCATTAAGCACCGCAGGCTGCAAGCCTTCCGGGCTATTTTGGTGTCATGAGCCGTCCTCGAAATTAGCTCACCCGCCAATTGTACCTGCCGCAAGGGGTCCATTGCATGCCGCGCATCTCAGAACCATTCTCGATCCGGCCTCACCCCTCTGCCCGATACAAAAATGGAAGTCCACGATCCGCCGCTATCGCTTCCACCACTCGCAAAAATGCCGCCCCCGCGTGCGATAACCGCGCCCCTTTTCGCCGCACCAGCCACACCGTCCGCTGGATCGACACCTCCGGTATTTCCACCTTCACCAGATCCCCACGCGCTAGCTCCTCCGCCACCGTCAGCTCAGGAACCAGCGCCACCCCGTGCCCCATCCCCACGTACCGCTTCACAGCCTCCAGGCTCGGCAGCTCCACACCCAGGTTCAGCGGCGTCTCATGACGCGCAAACGTCTCGATCACGCGCGTCCGCAGAGGCGAAATCACGTTGTGCGCCACAAAATTCTGCGCCCCCAGCTCCCGTATCGGCACTTGCTTCTGCCGCGCCAATGGATGCTCCGGACCCATCACAAACGCCACCGCATCCGAATACACCGCAATCGAACCGAACTGCCCCGGATCCGGCTTATACGTCACCGTACCCAGCTCCACCGACCGCTCCAGCAAATGCTCAGGAATCCGGCTCGCCAGCGCTCGCTGTACCGTCACTCCAATCTGCGGACACACCTTCCGAAACTCATGCAGCACAGCCAGCAGGTATAGGCACGTATATTCATTCGCCGCCATCACCAGACGACCGCGCTCCAGTGACCGCAGTTCCTCAATCGCAATCTCGGCCTCGCTCCGCAGCCGCAACAGCCGCTCCGCATAACTCCTCAGCAGCTCCCCCGCGCTCGTCAGCGTCCCATCACGACTCGTCCGTTCAAACAGCGGCTCCCCCAGCTCTTCCTCCAGCTTGCGTATCGTCTGGCTCACCGCAGGCTGCGTCCGACGCAACTTCACCGCCGCACGCGAGAATCCACGCTCCTCCACAACTGCAAGAAACGTCTCCAACTGCCACATATCCATAATCAAACCTCAACGATCTACCCAATTCCACTCGAATCATAACTAATATGAATCAATTTTATAAGAATTATCAATTTGCATTATGGACTCCGCTCCCGCAACATGGAAAAGAGTGATCTTGCACTCCAGGTGTCCCCATGACCCAGAATCGCCTCTACTTCTTCGACACAACCCTCCGCGACGGCGAACAGGCCCCAGGCTGCAGCATGACGGCTGCCGAGAAGCTCAAAATGGCACGCACCCTCGAATCCCTCGGCGCCGACATTCTTGAAGCCGGCTTTGCCGCCGCATCCGACGGAGACTCTGCTGCGATTCAAACCATCGCCTCTGAAGTCCGCGGACCCGTCATCGCCTCCCTCGCTCGCTCCCGCAAGGATGACATCATGCGCGCCGCCGAGGCCCTCGAGCCCGCCCACCGCTCCCGCATCCACATCTTCCTCGCCAGCTCCGACATTCATCTCGAATACAAACTCAAAATCAGCCGCGAAGAAGCCCTCAACCAGGCCGGCGAATCCGTCCGCCTCGCCCGTCAGTACGTCGACGAAGTCGAGTTCTCACCCGAGGACTCCACCCGCACTGACCTCGACTTCCTCTGCAAAATGGTCGCCATCGCCATCGAAGCAGGTGCCACCACCATCAACCTCCCAGACACCGTCGGCTACGCCATCCCTACCGAATACGCAGCCATCTTCCGCACCATCCTGGAAAAAGTCCCCGGCGCAGCCAACGTCATCCTCTCCACCCATTGCCACAACGATCTCGGCCTCGCCGTCGCCAACACCCT
>CAZWSD010000081.1:0-10398 GCA_964636535.1 uncultured Acidobacterium sp.
CACGATACATAAATCGCTCTCGACTGCTCCGCTATATAGGCCATTCAGGACTCCCGCCGTGGTGCTTCCCAACTGAACGCCGCTCGCCTCCACAATCAGAGCCCCGCCCAGCTCCATCCGTCCCTGCGCGGCAACCCACACCGAACCATCCGTCCCATTCCCTCCGGCACAAGTAAGTCCGTTTGAACTAATGGAGACATAGCCGCTATCCACCGCTTGCCACAGTGCGCGGTTGAGAGTTGGCTCCTGAAACAGATCCACCAACAACTGTTCTCTCGAGGGAGATGGCGTGTAGGGCAGTTCTGTCAAATCAAACAGTGTAGTAACACCATCCCCTTGAAAGAGCTCCGTGACGTATGCACACGGCTCGGTCTCCCCGCACACCGTTACATCGTTAGCAAGCGTCTTCACTAGTGAGGCCTGAAGATTCGCAACAGACAAACTACCGTCTGACTCATTCAAAGTGTGCGTCACACTCCCAATGGGGGTTACGCTCAACACACCATTCACCACCCGATAAGCGGAGGCGCTGCTATCAGCCAACTGTGCGGCGTTTCCTGACCATGCAGTGGCCAGATTCGTGATGAATTCGCCTACGCTGGACAGCGTCGTGGAAAGGCTGGTGGTGATCTCGGTAATGCCAAGACCTCCAGAGAGTGCCGAGATCGTCTGGTCAGCGCTTTGCCCATAACTGAAGAACTGCTTGGCCAGAGCCGCACGGTTCAGCAGAATTTCGTCGCTGACCGCCGTGACTTCTGCGAAGTAAAGCTGGCCCGTTGTTCCTTCGCCGGCAAGGACCATCTCCGGTTCGACGGCCAGATATCCGGTGAAAAGCAAATTGCCATTGTCGTCGGAACACGTCAGACGAGCGTTCCGAACAGGGGTTGGCAACGACAGCGCGGTCGGTAAAAGCGAGACGTAAAACAGCGTGGGGGCATTCAGAGTCCGGACAATACGAAAGGTCGAACTCTCAACAATGCAAGCGGTGTAGTCGACTGCCCCGTTTCCATCGAAGTTGTTAATCGTCAGTTTCACTCTAGCTCCCCTAGACGAGTGCAAAGGCCGGTGGTATGAACGTGCGGAAGCACACAACCCGTTCCGAATCGTTAGCATCCGTGACAGGCAAAGCCCGGAAGGTGGCGCTCAGCGAGACTCTCTCCCCTCCCGCGCTTTTCGAAGAGGCGGATTTGCGGAATGCCTTGGGTGCATTCGCCTGCGTAGGACTCTTTCGAGCGGTCGTTGACTTACTCGAACTCGTTCCCGCGGTCGCACTTGCAAATTTATCCACCGGACTGGATCCCGCGATGACTGATGCAGGCTCCACGGGCGTCGTCAATGGAATCGCAATTTCTTCCGCCCCCGCAATGGCTTGCAAGCGTGGGTAATGGAAAAACACGCGATCCCCCTGGTCACCAGGTATCACAAACAGGGCGGACCACTCCTGGAAAAAGCTTCCGCCTTCACGGTCCACGAATCCCATGATCGGTTGAACGCGCATAGTGGCGGCGGGAGATCCCGCGAGGAGCGCCTGGGATAACGTGAGGCCAGTTGAGCTCACGGACTGAACACGCGCCACGTTGAATGACACCCTTCGGATATAGTCGGGGTCGCTGTTCACCACCGTTGCGCCACTCACATACGCGGCCGATACACCGCTGCCAACGAAACCGGTCTGACCCGTGTAATCAACATCCACGGCAACCAGCGAGCCGGGCGCGAACTTAGCGGCGTCGCTGGATGCCATGGCAAGAAATGTAGCCGTCGAACCGCTGGACGCCAGGCTAACCGCCGGTATTCCCTTGCTGCCGGAACCGTTGCCGCTGCCGCTGGCAGGCGTGGCCGCAGTAATCACGTTCATGTGTTGCGAACCTGTTGCGAGCGCCATCGTGAGCTTGCTCCAGGATGTAAACCGCAGCGAAATTGTGGCATCCAGGGATTCACGAACCTGAAACTGAACAGTCGCCGGACTGCCCGCGGCCAAAGCCCCGTACTTACTCTCAGACTTACGCGCGAACCCCTCAATCCAACCGAGGTCAATCCATGGTGCGGGCGGCGCAGACATCTGAAAGTCAGCGGTCAGCGACGGATCAAAAACAGTAGGTTGACCAAGGGCCCGATTAACTGGCGCAAAGTAGGCCCTTATGCGCCGCATCGTAGGCATCAACGCCGGAATCATAGATCCAGTACTCACTTTTCACCTGCCTCCTGCCAAGTCCATACGGTTACCGCAGTCACACGGCTAACTTCGTCTCGCAAAGGCGCCATTGGCCCAAACTCAGGCTGATCCCAGAAGATCGACGTCTGCATGGCAGTGGCGGGCGAAGTAGCGTAATTCATCTTCTGCACGGTAGAAGGTACGAGCATCTGGAGCAACTCCGCATCCATCTCCTCCAGCGCTCTGCCTCGATCAAGTCCACTCATTGCCTGCGTCCCTGCCGTGGCGTAATGAATCTCACAGGTCATCTGCACCAGCGGTAGAGCCAGATGCGATTCAATGCTGACGCCCGTCCAGCGCAGCACAAAAGCATCCAGTGGCGTCAACGGCATGGGCGATTCAGCGTCCTCCGCCATTATTCCTGGGCGAGTAACCGACCGCAGAATCATTGTGCGGGCTGGATTCACAGTTGCAAGCCGGTCGCGTAGCGTGATGTAAAACGTATCTTTTGCATTCTGCATGGAAAATCCTCAACCCAAGGAGCCGGTCTGGGGATCCTGTAAAGGCCAGCGACTCGCTGCATCTCGTAAGATCAATCGATACAAATACACTTCGCCCTCATCCTCGAGCGAAGACACCCCTTCTATCATGAACAATTCACCACCCAGGACGACGCCGGATGCCATCGCAAATAGGGCGGATGCAGATGCTAATTGCAACCCTGCCACCTGCGCGGCGACGGCCTGGGCGGATACCCGAAGCTCATAGCGTTGTTGCTGCCCTTCAAGTAGATACCCGCGCATCTTGTGAAAAACCGCCGGCGCAAGTGGTATCAGTTGAAGATTGGGCGCATCAAGGCCGATTTGCCCACCATCGTTCTGATCGCCCACGGCCGGCGGCACTTGCAGATAAGCAACTGTTCCGCCGCAAGCTCTCAAGAGCGATGCGGCGATCCTGCGTGCCCGCCCTGAAGGTATCGAAGTACTAAGATCCGCACACATAATCAGCCCATCCTCGTTGATACCCAGGGCTGCAGTAGCGTCTGCACCGTGGCGTCGATGAGAGTGTTCTGGAAATATTGCACCGCCATATCGTCAATCTGCGCCGACTTCACGTTAAGGCCTGGGGTGGCCTGCGCATTCTTCACTATCTGGGCGCACGCTATCAGCACGGCGTCAGGTATCGTCGCAAGACCCGCCGTATACGTAACCATCACCTCGTTATAAGGAAGGCCCAGAATATTCAACGGGAAAATCAACTCCGCCGTATCGGCCACAAAGTCGACAGTGGTTGGATCCACAGTGCTCCATGCTCCTGGCAGAGAAAATGCAAACAACACTTCCTCCTGGAGCGGGAAGATCAACTGCCCACGCCGGGGCTTGGCGTAGCGGGCCTCCACATTGATTAGCGGTAGAGTTGCCGGAGCCACGGCCAGCAATGGAAGATGACTAAGCCGGACTGTCTGAGAACCTTCGACAACACGCAACCGCTCGGTATACTGTGTCGGATTCAGGCTCGGACGCCGGCAATAGGCGTCGATCAGAGACGAGGCCAGCGTAATCCAGTCGTCTGTAACATCTGCTGAAAGCCCATAGCTCGTGTATTGAGCAGGCTGTAGGTATCCCATCAAGCACCTCTCTGCTGGAAAAATGACCGGCATGCGCAAGTCAGGTTCGGCTCTCGCATGCCGGAGTTAAGTATTTGCCTTGGCCGCAACTCTGCTTCGTCGTCAAAGATCAGCCAAACGCAGTCTCAGGCTTTACCGGTCAACAAGCACCTGGTAATGCGCGTAACTGGCACCCTTTACCACCGGCGCCCCAAATTTCACCACGACATATTGCGACGCCAGTGATCCGGGCAGCCCCAGTTGAAAGACTCGCGGATTGGGGTCGCTGAGCCAGTGGTACTCGATCAGGTCTTCAGTCACGATGTACGCCGGCAGAACTGCCGTGCCGGAGCCTGGCGTCCCTGTATAGCTCAGCGACCAGTCCGGAATCAGCGGAAGATCACCGGCCTGCGTTGAAAGCATCTTCACCGTGAAGCCAGCGGTGATTTCCCGGGTATTGAGCACAACGTTGAACTCGGTCTTCATCTCACGGTCAACCAGATCCAACAAGACCGGATTGGCATAGATCGCCGTTGGCCGAACCGCGAAGTTCGAATTCGACACCATCTGGGCAACCGTCGATTTCAAACCATCCACGATGCTCGCCGATGTGCCGATGGTCGTTGTGTTGCCGCCCCCGGCAATCTGTGCAGCCACGCCCATGTACTGGGTGGTTGTCGGTGAGGTCAACGACGTATCATTGCCATTCCACAGGGCCACATCGTGTGAATGCATCACGCCTTCAATCGTGTCGACCAGATCTTTGGCCTGCAGGTAGGCAAACTGTTTCTGCTGCGTACCGAGCTCCGCGTCGAAGAGGTTGTAGTTGAGCTGCGCCACTATCGCTTTCAGCGGTACACTGCGTTCCACCCGGGTCGGGCTCACGACCGGCGCCACAATATTGCGCGGGTCCACGAAGCCTGCCGTACCCGGATTCGGAATTGCGGTCTCTTCAAAATACCTCGACGGGTGACCAGTAGCCGGAACCGGCTTAATGCGCTGACCAAACAGGCTGCGTCGCCGCACAATGTCCGTAATCTCCGTCTGATAAAAGGGAACCTCTACCGCTCCAGGTCCGATGTAGTCCGCTGCAGAATGGATATCGTAAAAATTAGCCTTCATCTGTCTCTCTCTGCCCTTTTGGGCGGGTTAAATGAAGAAGGCCGGCAATCCGCCGGCCCCTTCGTCACACACGATCCTCAATATGCGGAACGTCTCCGAGAAGGTATCTCCTTAGATCTCCCGGTCAAGCCGCCGCAAACTGTTCACTTACTTCAGCAAACCGGCCCGCAGCAACTGAGCCTTCACGGCGATGCGCTGCTCCAGGCTGAGCCCTACCAATGCCGCATCTACAGCGCCCGCTTCTACCGAATCAATCGCCGTGATCCCCTGCTTGGCAAGCAGTTGTGTTGTCGCGGCGGGCAACGTCTTGCGCGAAACGGCTGCACGTTCACTCAGCTGGCCGGTTTGAGCACGCAGTTCAGCAATCTCCCGTTCTGCGGATTCCAGCTTGCGCTCCAGTTCCAACTCTCGCTCACTCTCCGCCGTGGCAACAATCTTCTGCGCCTCTCCGGCCTGGGCCATCATTTCTGACGCGCGTTCCATCATGGCAGCGGCCGCGCTTATGCGATTCAGGCCGTCCTGCATGGCGCTCAGTACATCATGGATTTCCATCTCGTTTCCTTTCCTGGTTGCTGTACAAAAGTTCTGCGCGACAGTTCGCTGCCTCCCGCGCAATGCTGCGAACGTTGGCTCACTCGACGCGGCGAAGAAGCTGCGGCAAGGCTGCGGCAAGACTTCGACGCCAAGGCAAAGTGAGTGTTGCGATATGCGGCTTTTTCCCGCAACAGAATTGCCGCACCGGTAAATGTTGCTCGCGTCAGCGTCCATATCTGGGCGTTCATGTCCTCCACATGGGCGTTGGCGAGCTCGTATGACATACCCATCTCACCGGGCGTGGATCGCCTCAAGTGCTGCATAACCTCCGGAAAGTCTCTTCCATAGAGATATCCGCTCACTTTCAACTCTCTGCTTACAACGTCTGCTTCCGTGATTACGCCGCACTTGCGCCTCGCGTCATGCCCATCCCAGGAAGGAGTAAAATCCACCCCCATGCCCAGTAGCGAAGGTAGTGCAGCTAGAGCTGCCTCTCTTGTTAGCACGACTCGATGACCACGTGCCCCCGCAGGTGCCCTGGTGCTCGCCTCGTCGACCAACGTTAAAATGCCCTCGAACGCGACCCGGTTTGGGTGCTCCGGAACCTCAGGCAGTGCTACTGCCATGGCTCTTAGTCTCATGCGCGCTCCGTTCCCTTCTTCAATTCGTTGCCTGACAACACTGCCTCTCATTCACTTACCGCCGGTTGCATGTCCTCCTTTACCATCGCGCTCCCGATCTGCTCATGTAGCGCTGGATTTGCCTGCGCACGATCGCCCTCCGGCAACGGACCCAGGCCGCGCATCGCTCGAACTTCGTTCACCGTAAGCACTCCCGCCGCAAGCAAGGCGGTTTGCACTTCCAGCCGCTCCATGTCATCGGTGGCGTCTAGCTGATTGAACACAAACTCGAACTCTGACCATCCCAACCGCTTCGTCAAGAGATCACGAGTAATGTGCTCTGCAATCAACTTCGCGAGCGGCACAATCGCACTATGGAATGCTTCGTCCATCAGTTCCGAAGCTGTTGTCCGATTGACATCTTGTTCAAGCCCCAAAAGGAGAGGAGGAAGCGAGAACGCATTCGCAATCATGCGAATCAAGAACTGTTGCCAATTCAACCGCAGGTCCGCATCCGTACCGGCGGCGAATCGCAGCACCTCCGGCTTCTCAGGCGAGCTCAGCAGCGGAACCCTGCCGGTACCCTCGACTTCGTCCTGCCACCATCGGATCAGCCGCTCCTGCTGTGACGGGGTCGCATCATTCAACCATAGGGCGTACTGCACGACCGCATTGCTCGCCAGTTTGCCCGCGAAGCTGTGGGCAGCGAGAAATGTGTTCACCGTCTCGAAGGCTACTTCTAATGGTCCGAGCCCAAAAGGTGTAAAACTTCTCGGGTTCGTCCTCAGATAAATCAATTCATCGTCGCGAAGTGGAATCATCGCGGTTGTGCCGGGCAAACCGGTCTGCTGCGCATACCGCACGCTGTCAGGATTGCCGTCCCACTTCGGGTCAATTTGAATTGTTGCTCCATCCACAGGCCAAAGAGCGAATGGCCGCTCTGGCTCACCCGTAGTCTCCATTTCGATTGCACCGAATCCGCCAACAAGCGCGTCTTCAATGACCTGTTCGATCAGGGTTCGAAACGAGTCCGAGGGATTTGGATGTTCGAGCGACTTCCTGAGAACCTTTAAACGACGCTTCGCGTAGCCCACCTGGTCCGGGCTATAGTCACGCTTCAGCCGGACCTGCCAGTCCAGGCTCGCCACCCGGTCCTTGATGATGTTGATCGCACGCCGCACCACCGGAGTCTCGGCAAAACGACGTAAGTTTGCCGGCGTGGGCTTCGGCATGGCGCGCGAAGGCATCTGGTACGGCGCCAGAATTGACGGGAGAGCCTTGGTCTTGCGTTCTGCATTTCCCAGTTCGTCCGCCGTTCTCGCACCGGCCAGTAAGTGCCGCGCCTGTTGCAAAGTATCTCGTAGTTTCACCGCTGCCGTTCCCTCCCTTTTCCATTGCAAACGCAAGAAAGCCCGCGTCTGTGCGGGCTCTCTCGAATCAATTGGTTCTTCTCGTACTAGCTGCTGCTCCGAATCAGTGCTTCATCACGCTACACGTGAAGCTCCCGGCTGGCCGCTTCCGCTACGCGGCCCAGGTCAGCAGTGGTCAAAACTCGAATCGCTGCGGCCTCCATCGCCTCTATGCCAAACCTGTACTGCGCAATATCTTCCTCTTCTGTGCGCTTTAGCTCACGCAGTGGTTCTACAATTGCCGTGAGTTCCAGGGCAGCCTTCTCCACTCGCTGTACGCCTTCGCGTAGGCCAGGCATGCTGAAGGCGAGCACCTTTGCTAGATCGATATCTCCATCCAGCGAAACGGCGTGAAACATCTTGATCACGCCGTTCGGTCGATAACCGCAGTCCAGACGCAGTGGATCCCCGGGCCGCGTATATTCCGACGCCGCAATACGCTTGCTCATCAGGCTCCACACTCCAGCCCTTTCAAACTCCCGCCGCAATTCGCGCGCCACCCGCTGCCGTCCAGTCACTCGACTTACGGGATCCCGTTTGCGCGGCTCCACATACAAATTCATGAGTCGATCCAACTCTATCGGGATTGACTCGGCCAGGGAGGCCTTGGGCTGAGTGATTTGCAATCCATTTGAAAGAGTGTCTTCCAGCGTCTTCATCACATTAGGTGTGTCGTCGCGATCTTCTCCTAAACGGAGGCCGAGTTCCTGCTCGAGTGCTTCCAGCATCTCGATGTCTGCGTCCGGATCGGCGCAACGAACCCGAGTCCAGTCAGTCGTGAATTTGACACGGACTGCACCACTATCTGCATCTCGCAATAGCACACCAACATTGACAAATTCTCCTCGCACAGCATCCGGTACATAGCGCACCAGATAGAATTCACAGGGTCGGCGCTTCATTACACACCCCTCCCTTGGCTATCATCGACCGATATTGCCCTCCCGTTTATCCTCGCCGCTCCAGGTGAGGCAACTCCCTTCCAATTCGGAAACGGCTCTCTCGAAGATTCCCGAAACGCCGTAATCCACTCTGGAATCCTCTCACGACGGGCATATACCCGCTCAACCAGTTGCTCCAGAGCCTCCACGTCAGCCCGATACCACTCGGGTGGAATCTGCTCTGCAATCTGCCAGATTCGATCAATCGAAATCTCCCGAATCCGTGAAAGCCACGGTTCAAAGCTTTCCCATCCCTTCACCTCCGCGTACACCACGTTCCTGGCAAACACGCCTCGAAGCGGCGCATCATGAAACGTCCATTCTCCCGCGCCAAAACAGAATCCATGATCAATAAACGTCGCAGTATATTTCCGCTCGCGCTGCTTACGATGAAACACCGCCTGCCGGCCATTGGAATTGCAGGTCCATTTGTCAAATACCAGCATCCCGACAAAGTCCCTCAGATTCCGTACTTCCGCCAGTTGCGGCTCCGGTAGGTAGTCGACGCTGCTCCCCGGCATTAGCCCACCTACAAACCGCGATCCAAAATGCAGACCAGGCAGGCAACACTCCACACGCCCCCCGATACTGATGTTCAGATCTACGGCGTTTTCAATCAGCCAGGCTGTCACCTCCACAATTTCGCAAGGAGGTGATGGCAGCCCGATAATCCTTGCCAGCTGCGTCCCCAGCCATTCGTTAACCAGTACACGCAAATCCTGCGGATTATTCTGAAACTTCACAACATAGGGCACACCATCGTCAGCAAGCATTAGATGGCTCTGAGCTCCGCCGCGCATCTTCCCGATCTGTTGTGTCGCCAGAACCGCCACCTGACCTCCGCAATTCAATATCGTAAACCGTATTCCCGGCGCTTCAACCGCAATAGACCTCCGCCGGGCTGAAAGTGCTTTTAGCCAGGTCTCTCCCTACCGGCTCGCCCGCACAGCCAGCGCGATCGCCATTGCCAGTATGCAATCATCATGTTCACCCGCCTGGGCCTCCACGCGCCCATTCCGTTTCCTCACAAAACTCCTGCATTCCATAAGCAGCCTCTTGCTTGAGAATATCTCGGGGGTCTCCACCAGCGCGCAGGCAAGCGAGGCCAGCACTTGCGGCCGTGATATCGACGTCGTTAACCACCCGATCTGTCCTCCCTGCTGAAATAAGTGATCGTACCGGCAAACCCCGTGAAGAAATGCGATTACCGCGCTGCCGTGATTGTTGCGCTCCACCGCCACTAAAGCATTCTCATATTCTCTCGCCAGCTTCGCTATCTCCTGTGCCGTCTCCAGAACACTAAAATGCGTCTGCAACTCCGCACATTGCAACCCCGTCTGGGCGTCAATCACCTGGACCGCAGTGTAGTCGCCCTCGACACCCCCACCAGCGGGGTCGGCCGCAACGATATAGCGCCTCCCCGCTTGGGGCGGGAACCAGATCTGCAGTTGACCTCCAAGCCTCTTTATAGGAGCATCGCCCACCTCCGCGAGCCGCCGATCAACCACCGCCGTATCAAAATAGCAGTCCCCGGTCGCCAGGAAGCACTCATGCGCCGTCTCCGCGAACTCCTGCTTCGCAAGGTCCCGATAGCGCGTCTGCATCAGGCGACGGTATCCAATTTGCCTCAGCGTTAGACCGTGGTTCACCCTGAGGCCCAATTCCTCCTCCGTCAGAGTCGTTTCCTTCACAGGTTGTGAGACATACGCTGGCTCCCACCACCACGGGAAAAAATGGCGCACTACACCGGTGTTGGCCGTATCTTGCCATTCTCGCCAGAAACACCCCGATGCTCCCATTGGAGTTGATTCCAACACCAGCTCTCCGTCTGGAACCAACGCCGCCCGCAGCCCTTCCAGCGTCTCTGAAGCCTCCCTCGGCCAGCGCGCCACCTCCGAGCAATGAAGATTGCTGATCGTAAGCCCGCGGCCTGCATTACGATCACCGGCCGTCTCCACCCGGTACTCACTGTCCGTCGCCTCAAATATCACCTGCCTTACGTTCGCCCTGA
>CAZWSD010000082.1:0-10351 GCA_964636535.1 uncultured Acidobacterium sp.
GGCCTTCATCAACCGCTTCCGCTATCAGGCCACCAAGGCCAAGCAGGTGCAAAGCCGCATCAAGGAACTCGACAAAATCGTCCGCATCGAGATTCCCGAAGAAGAGCCGGTCATCCACTTCACCTTTCCGCAGCCACCGTCCTCGGGCCGCACCGTGGCCGAAGCCGCGCACCTCATAAAAAGCTACGGGCCAAAGGAAGTCTTGAAAGACGTCAATTTCACCATCGAGCGCGGCGACCGCATCGCACTCGTCGGCGTCAACGGCGCGGGAAAGTCCACCCTTGTCCGCCTGCTCTCCGGTGAAGACACTCCCACCTCCGGCGCGCTCAGGCTCGGCCACAACGTCCTCCCCGAATACTTCGCGCAGGACCAGTACAAGGTCCTCGACCCCAACGCGCGCATGCTCGACGACATCTCCCGCACCGCGCCCAAAGTGCCCGAAACCGAACTCCGCAGCCTCCTCGGCTGCTTCCTCTTCTCCGGCGACGATGTCTTCAAACCCCTCGGCGTGCTCTCCGGCGGCGAGCGCAACCGCTACGCACTGGCCCGCATTCTCGTCAGCCCCGCGAACTTCCTGCTCCTCGACGAGCCCACCAACCACCTCGACCTGCGCGCCAAAGACGTCCTCCTTGAAGCCATCCAGAGCTTCACAGGCACCGTCCTCTTCGTCTCCCACGACCGCTACTTCATCGACAAACTCGCCACTCGCGTCTTCGAGGTCGAAAACGGCACGCTGCACGTCTTCCCCGGCGGCTATGAAGATTACCTCTGGCGCAAGGAAGGCGGACCCGAAGCCGTAGCCGCATCGCTCGCCGGCGACCTCGACCCAAAATCCAGCTCCGCCCCCCAGCCCGAAGCTGCCCCCGAGCCCGAACCGGAAATCAAATCCCCCGAAAAACAGCGCCGTCTCAACCCCATCAAACTGCGCCAGATGGAAGAGCGGGTCTTCGTCATCGAGCGCGAGATGCAGCGCGTGGAAGCCGCCATAGCCGATGCCGAAGCAGCCCTCGGCATCTTCGTCAGCATCGACGAAACCAAACGCGCCACCGCCGAACTGGCCTCGCTCCGCGATCAGCAATCCGCGCTCACCGCCGAGTGGGAAGAGCTCGTCATGCAACTGGAAGAAGCCTCGACGGTATAGTGCATTTTCTCCGCCCCGCGAATTGCCAAAGTGCGCCTCCGCATGGAATGGTAACGTTAACTATGCCGCGAACGGCAGAACTGGCGGCAGCATTCCATCCAACTCCGGTTGCCTTCACCGTGCCGCAACAAATGCAGAGGAGATCGCTGTGAACCGTCGCACCTTCCTTTATGATTCCGCACTCGGTATCGCCGTCGCGGCCTTCCCCGCAACCAGAGAAGCTCTCGCCATTCCCCTGCCCGCCGCGCCCGGCCAGCTGGCTACTCCCACCCCGGATCAGCTCCGCTGGCAGCAGATGGAATTTGGCATGTTCATCCACATCGCGCCCAACACCTGGCAGAACCGCGAGTACGACAACCTTTCCACACCCCTCAGCGAGATCAACCCTCGCATTGACACCGACAACTGGGCCGAGTGCGCCGTCAACCTCGGCGCGCGCTATGTCGTCTTTGTCGCCAAGCATGCCGGCGGCTTCTGCTGGTGGCAGACCAGAACCACCCCCTACAGCGTCTCCCACATCCCCTGGGAAAACGGTCACGGCGACGTGCTGCGCAACCTCCGCGCCTCCTGCGACAAATACGGACTCAAACTCGGCGTCTACGTATCGCCGCGCGATGGCTATTACGGAGCCAGCACCGGCGGCGTCTGCAAAACACCCGCGAAGCAGAAGGCCTACAACGCCATCTACCGCCGGCAGCTCACCGAGGTGCTCTCGCGCTACGGCACCATGGTCGAAATCTGGTTTGACGGCTCCATCGTCGTCCCCGTCGATGACATCCTCGCCCGCTACGCTCCGCATGCCGCCATCTTCCAGGGGCCGGAGGCCACCATTCGCTGGGTCGGCAACGAGAACGGCTTCGCGCCCTACCCCTGCTGGAACCCCATCCCGCTGGCCCAGGCCAGCACCGGCGTCGCCACCTCCAGCGCCAGCTCGCCGCGCGGTAACGTCTGGATGCCCATTGAAGCCGATGTCTCCATCCGACGCCCCGACTGGTTCTGGAGCACCAACAACCTCAAGGACCTCATGACCCTCGATGATCTTGTCGAGGTCTACTACCGCTCCATCGGCCGCGGCGTGCAGCTCCTGCTCAACGTTCCGCCCTCCACCACCGGAAGCATGGACCCACATGACTTCGCCCGCGCCAGAGAGTTCGGCGACGAAATCCGCCGCCGCTTCAGCAAGCCCGTCGCGGAAATCTCCGCCTCCGGAAGCACCCTCACCCTGCACTTCCCTCGTCTCCAGCGCGTCGATCACGTCATCCTCCAGGAGGACTGCCGCTACGGCCAGCGTGTCGAGTCCTACCGCGTCGAAGGGCTCGCAGAGGGCAAATGGCAAACCCTTGCCGCCGGCAGCACCATCGGCTTCAAGCGCATCCAGCCGCTCCCGCCCGCCTCGGTCCATGCCCTTCGCCTGGTCGTCGCCTCCGCGCTCCAAACACCTCGCGCGCTGCGCCTCGCCGCTTACAATACCCACGCCGCGCCGCCCCCCGGATGGAACGCCGCCAGCCACATCTGGGCGCCCACGCCCGCGGGGCACTGGACCGGCTCCGCCTTCCACGCCGACCTCACGCCGCAAATCAAACGGGCCGCGCAATACCTCGTCCGCTTCACCCCGCAACACGGCCGCGTCACGGCTCTGCGCAATGTCCGGATCCTCTTCAACGGCGCGCCGGAACCCAAACTCGTCCAGCACATTCCAGACTCTCCCGGCTCCCTGCTCATCGACGTCACCGGCATCGGCCTCAAAATCGAGCTGCAGGGCACGGTCGAAGGCGCTCCAAAGGGAACCATCCTGCTCCAGCAGGAATGAAGGCTCCCTCGCGCCGGCTCCACTGCACCGCGCCCGTGGACACAAAAAAATAGGGCGCGCAACCGCCGCGCCCCCCACGGATCGAGGTCGTTCTCGTTCTACTTTGACTGCTTTTTATATCCGAGCCACTTATCCGCCCACTGGATGAAATAAATCATGTTGGGCGCGTCCGTGTGTCCGCCGTCGTCCTGCCGCCATGCCAGCTTGCCCTCCAGCAGGCCATCGTTCACTGGCGGCATCGGCGCGCTGTGGTAATCCTGCGTCGGCGCCGGGCTCAGTCCCTTCGCCCCCAGCAGCTTCCACACCTTGCTCGCGTCCACCGTCGCCATCCAGCTTCCGCGCTGGTCAAGCCACCTGGCGTCGCCCTTCGCCGGAATCCCGTAACTGATAAACACCAGCCGCGGCGCGCACATCGCGATCAGCTCATTTGAGTCCACCGGAATATCCCCAGGATTCATGCTGCCGAAGGTCGCCTTCGAGGCGTCATACTTCAGAAAGTTACCCGCCATCCAGTGGAATTCCCCCGCGCTGTCCAGCGAGGCCACCTCTTCGCCAAAGTGCCGCCGCAGCGGCGTCGCGCCGCCCTTGCCCGAGGAGCCCACCAGCACCATCGCAAAACGCGGATCAAACGCCATCGTGATCAGCGCCGCCTTGCCCCAGCGCGAAACGCCCTCGATGCCCACCTCCTCCCCATTCACGCGCGGGTCCGTCTTCAAAAAATTCAGCCCCTGGCTCGCGCCCCACGCCCACGCCCGCAGCGCGCCCCACTGCGTCGGCGTCCGCGGCTGCCCATGATTCGTCAGCCCGATGATGCCACGCGTCAGCCCCGCCCCGTCATCCGCCTGGATGCTCGCCGTATCAATCATCGTGAATCCCCAGCCGGCGTTCACCAGCTCCCAGGTGCGCGGCAGCCCTCCGTCCGCATTCAGGTGGGGAAACTCAAACGGCGGCCGCGACTCCGGCTCCCATGCCGGATGCTCCGCAAACACTTTCTTCAGCCCAGGATTCTCCTTCTCCATCAGCGACTTCAGCGCCGCGTTGATCTGCTCATACTCATCCCGGCTCGGCTGGTTGGGCGCCGGAAAATTTGCCGGACCGAACATCATCAGCATCGGCACCGGCCCTTTCACATTCTCCGGCACCACCTCCATCATGCGGATGTTCACATCAATCAGCGGATACCCCGAGTTGTCCACATGGCCCACAACCTCCCGCGCGATCACCGGCTGAAAACCGATATGCTCGTGGTCGACCGCTACCACCTGCCAGTGCACGCTCGGCACATCCTTCGGGATGAACCCGTATACGTACTTCTCATACATCTCTTTGATCTGCGGACGGCGCACCTTCCACCACATCTCCGCCGCGGTCACCTTCTGCCCGCTCTTCGTCACCAGCGCCCTCGGCAGATTCGGATACGGGTCCGCCAGCGCCTCATTGTAATTGGCATGGTTGGGAGCCTTCGGATTCCCGCTCGGGCCCGGCCGCAGCGCCTCGATGCCCAGTTCCTTCATCGTGTAGGCGTGCATCTGCTCGGTCGTCATCGTCACCGGCGGCGGATACTTGCCCTGCGCGCCCGTCACCGATCCCTGCTGCGCCCCGGCCGGAAATACCAACACCGCCGCCAGCCCCACCGCGGCTGCCGAACACATTCCTGCTCGTAAATACGCCATCCCCGGAATCTCCTTTTGCGTGCGCCCGCCATCATACGGCATTTCATGCCAAATTTGCATGCACTAATCGATTTTCCAGATTTTTAACGCCGTCGTAACCCCGCCCCGGCCTTCGCTACCTCTTGGTTCCCATATCTCGCCCCCCATTTCGAACCCAACCCCCTGCATCCGTCACAATCTCATCCGTCATAATCTAAAGAGACATGTCATCTCTTTGGAAACCCTCCAGCTGGGCCAGCCGTTTGGCCGAACTCGAAGCCCGTACCGGCGACCTCAAAGAAGTCCCTCTCCGCCGCGACGTACGCTCGCTGGGCATGCTGCTCGGAGAAGTCCTCCGCGAGCAGGCCGGCGAAGACTTCTTCCGGCGCGTCGAAGGCCTGCGCCTCACCGCCATCCGCCGCCGCGAAGCACAGGCGGCCGGACGCCAGGATCAGGCCGCGCAACTCATGGAAGCCGCCGTGCGCGACGTGCACGCCCTGCCCGTCAACGACGCCTACAAGCTCACCCGCGCCTTCGCCTTCTATTTCGACCTCATCAACCTCGCCGAAACCAACCACCGCAAGCGCCGCCGCCTTTCGCACCAGTTGCACGGCGCCGATGTCCAGCGCGGCTCGCTCCGTGGAACCCTCCGCGCCATGCGCGAGGCTGGCATTCCCGCGGAAGAAGCACTCAGCTTTCTGCGCCGCATCTTCGTCGTTCCCGTCTTCACCGCGCACCCCACTGAGGTGGCCCGTCGCACCGTCCTCTTCAAGCGCCGACGCATCGGCGAATTCCTCGCCCGCCTCGACGCCATCCCCATTCCAGACGAGCAGCTCCAGGACCTCGAAGACGCCGTTACCGCCGAAATTACCGCGCTCTGGCAATCCGACGAAGTCCGCAGCCGCAGGCCGGAAGTCGCCGACGAGTTCAAAATGGGCCTCGACTACTACGAGATCTCCATCTTTGAAACCCTCCCCAGCGTCTACCAGGAAGTCGCCGACGCGCTTTCCTGCGAGTACGGCCTCAACATCGACGTCATCGACCTGCCCATCATGCTCGGCTTCGGCTCCTGGATCGGCGGCGACCGCGACGGCAACCCCTTTGTCACGCCTGCCGTCACCCGCCACGCCATTCATGAGTCGCGCGCACGACTCCTCGACTATTACCAGGCCCGCCTCCAGAGCCTCATCGACCTCATCACCACCTCGGCACAGCAGTTGCCCGTCAGCCATGACCTCCACTCCCGCCTCGACGAATACCTCAACGACCTCCGCACCGGTGAAGATGTCCTCTTCGGCCCACGCTTCCAGCACGAAACATACCGCCGCTATCTTTCCTGCATCGCAGCCCGCCTCCGCTGCACCGCCGGGCAGGCCCCGCGCAGCGGAAGCCCGCTTGAAAATTCTCTCGCCGAACTCGGCCCCTACCACTCCGCGCAGGAGCTCTCCGCCGATCTCGAAGTCCTGCGCCGCAGCCTCGTTGAAAACCAAGGCGTTCGCATCTCCCAGTCCCTCGTCGATCCACTCATCCTCCTCGTCCGCACCTTCGGCCTCCACCTGCACACCCTCGACGTTCGCCAGCACGCGCGCGTCCATCGTAAGGCCCTCGAAGAGTGCTCCGCCTGGGCGCCCTGCGTCGACCCCTCCCACAGCTTCTCCCTGCCCGCGGATCTGAGCCCCGCCACCCTCGACGTCCTTGATACCGTGCGCGCCATCGCTGAGGTCAAATCCGGCCCCAGCCCCGAAACCATTCGCCAGTACGTCATCAGCGGCGCCGCCAATGCCGGCGACGTCTCCGCCGTCCTCTGGCTCACCCGCCTCGCCGGAGTCGACGCAGCCGGGAATGGCAACGATCCCGGTCTCATGCCAGTCCCGCTCTTTGAGTCCATTGAGGATCTCCGCAACGCGCCCGCCGTCTGCCGCGAACTCTGGACCAATCCCGAATACCGCAACCTGCTCGCCTCCTGGGGCAATACACAGGAAATCATGCTCGGCTATTCGGACTCCAACAAAGACGGCGGCATGCTCACCAGCACCTGGGAAATCTTTCGCGCCCATCGCGCCCTCCACCAGGTCGCGCACGAGTGCGGCATCACCCTCCGCCTCTTCCACGGCCGCGGCGGCACCGTCGGTCGCGGCGGCGGACCCACCCACCGCTCCATCTACGCGCAGCCGGTCGACGCGTTCGATGGACAAATCCGCATCACCGAGCAAGGCGAAGTCCTCAACTTCAAGTACTCTGACGTCGTCCTCGCCGAGCGCAATCTTGAGCTCATGATCGCCGCCTCCCTCGACGCCCTCGCCCGGCCCAACGCCAGACTCCAGGACGGCCGCCAGTCCGGCATCCTGCTCCCCGCCTGGGAATCCGCCTTCGACGAACTCTCTGCCGCCTCCTACGCCTTCTATCGCGAAAGTATCCTCGACGACCCCGAGGTCCTCCAGTACTTCGAACTCGCGACTCCGGTCGGCGAACTCGAACACGCCAAAATCGGCTCCCGCCCCGCCCGCCGCGGCGGCAGAATGAGCTTCGACAGCCTCCGCGCCATCCCCTGGGTCTTCGGCTGGACCCAGAGCCGCCTGCTCATCCCCGCATGGTTCGGCGTCGGCCATGCCTTCACCCACTTCTTTGACAAACCCGGCGGCATCGACCTGCTGCGCGAAATGCTCGATGGCTTCCCGCTCTTCGTCGATCTCATCCGCAATGTCGAAATGGCCCTCGCCAAGGCCGATCTCGGCATCGCCTCGCTCTACTCCACCCTCGTCCCCGATCCTGGCCTGCGCGAGCGCGTCTTTACCAAGCTCCGCGCCGAATTTGAACGCACCCGCGGCGCGCTACTCACCGTGGCCAGACAGAATGAGCTGCTCGACGAAAACCCCGTCCTCGCCCGCTCCATCCGCCTCCGCAACCCATACGTCGACCCCATGAGCCTCATCCAGGTGGACCTGTTGCGCCGCAAACGCTCCCTGCTCGAAAGCGGCACACCGGCCGACAGCCCCGAACTCGACGACATTCACCGCGCCATCGCAGGCACCATCAACGGCATCTCCGCCGGCCTGCGCAACACCGGTTGATTCCAATTCAGAACCACTCTCACAAGGCCGATTCCCATTCCGGGAGCGGCCTTTTCCTTGGCCGCAGAATCATCGCACCGCCCCCTCCAGCTGGGCCTATGCTGCCCTCATGGCAACACAGATCGCATCACCGCAAAGCACCCGTGCAAAGGCATCCACCATCCCCCAGGAAGACATTCGTTCAGTCCTCGAGCGCTTCCAAAAGTGGACCGGAGGCCAGGCCGACCCGGTGCGTGAACTCAGCTACGAAGAGGCTGTCGCCCGTTCGCGCCGCCGCGTCTATGACGACGAACCCCTTGGACCTGACACCCTCAGGGCCGCCGCTTGCCCTATTCCAGCGCCACCCCCTCCTATTCCTTTTCCCCTCATCAAAGAGCCGCCCGCAAGGGAGCCAGGCAACAGGCCATCCAGGCCCGCGCCACAAAAAACCAGCAAAACTTCGGCTGCGATTCCCATCGCGGACCGCCCCCACGACTCCGCCGCGAATTCCTCCCTAGCCGATCCCCCAAAACCGCCCCCAAAAACGGCCCCGCGCAAAGCGTCATCCGCCGCCGCGCCCCGCCGCGCCAGGAACTCTCCGCCCAAAACCACCGCCAGAACTGCACACCGCGAACCTCTCACGACCCTGCGGAAATCCGCCACATCACCCCCGGTCGAAGCCGTGACGCCTTCCGCATCCGAAAGCCTTCCGCACATCGGGCGCACCATCAACGCGTCGGAGGCCTCGGCTTACGTCGAACTCCTCCACGCCGCCAACACTCCGCCGGTGACTCCGCCCCCGCAGGCGACCTTCGCTCAGGTGCTGGCCGCGCAGTTCCAGCCGACCGCCCCGGAATCGGAAGCCTTCTCCACCCCGACCAATGCAACTCCCCCTGCGCAACCATCCGCCTCGCCTGTTGCTGCTCCAACCCCGGCGCTCGCAAAACCATTTGCCGTCACGCCGTTGCCCGACGATGCGCCTGCCGTGCACCTCACCGTGCGCCTGGCTGCGGAGGAGCGCGAAAACCTCCGCGAACGCGCGCACGACCTCGGCATCACGCCCTCGGCCTATGTGCGCCAATGCGCTTTGGAAGTCGACTCCCTCCGCGTCGAACTGGAAAACTCCCGCGTCGCTCAGGCTCAGGTCGTCGCCGAACTGGCCCGCGCCCAGGACGAGGCCCAGTCAGCCAGATCCGCAGCCGCGCTCTGCCTCAGCACACGCATCCCGCACCGCCGCGCTCACGAAAGCGAATGGTTCACCCGGCTCAGAAACTTCGTCTTTCCCCGCAAGCCAAAGAGCCAGGCATTCGCCACCCGCGCCTGAGCCAGGCCGTTTCCGGTCCGCCCCGCCCTGTCCGCTGCCGCAACCCGCGCCGCCGCGCCCCCGTCGGTTCTGCTTCACCGCCTTGTCCCCCCGGCAGGCAACCGTCGGCTGCCTCTTGCAGGTGATGCTCTCTCCGCCCGCCTTGCCCGCCGCACGGCCTGGTTCCCCCCCCGGCGCTGGTAAGGCGCGGCAGACAAAAGTTGCTCTACGAGGCGCTGGGCCGTCCCGCTTCCAGATCCATCAGCGCTTCCGCGGTCAGCTCGTCGGCCTGGCGCAGCTTGGGGAACATCACGCTCCACAGGCCCGTCACCATCAACGAACCAATGCCGCCGTACACCACGGCCCGTACCGCGCCAAACCAGTGCGCGGTCACGCCGCTTTCAAACTCGCCTAGTTCGTTCGATGCCCCTACGAACAGCGAGTTGACGGCGCTCACCCGGCCCCGCATCTCCGGCGGTGTCGCCAGCTGCAGGATCGCCGAGCGGATCACCACGCTCACCATATCGGAAGCACCCACCAGAAACAGCGCCGCCAGTGACAATCCCACGTCCCGCGACACGCCAAATAGCACCGTACATGCGCCAAATATCGCCACGCACACCAGCATCGTCGTGCCCGACTTGCGCGTAATCGGCCGCACCGTCAGCGTCAGCGAAACCGCCAGCGCTCCAATCGCCGGAGCCGCGCGCAGCATCCCCAGCCCGCGCGGACCCGCATGCAGTATGTTCTCGGCGAAGATCGGCAAAAGCGCCACCGCACCGCCCAGCAGCACCGCGAACAGGTCCAGCGAAATTGCCGCCAGCAGAATCTCCTTCCGCATCACGTAGCGAAAACCAGCCAGCAGCACTTCCCTTGAGATCGCCTTGTACTCCATCCGGCCCGGCCGCACCCGCAGCGAACCCACCAGCACCAAGAACCACACCAGCGTGCCCAGCATGAACAGGTATACTATCGCCGCCCCCCGCAACCGCCCCGGAAGCGGCAGCGTATAAAGCACCCCACCCAGCGCCGGACCCGTGAAATTCGCAACCTGGAATATCGTCGCGCCCCACGTCACCGCGTTTACGAAGTGCTCCTTGGGCACCAGGTGCGGAACCAGCGCCGACGACGCAGGCCCGCTGAACGCCCTCCCCGTCCCAATCAAAAACAAAATTACGTAAATCGGCCACACGTGCGGCAACCGGAACCACGACAGCAGAAACAGCCCCAGCGTGCAGAAAATCTGCAGCGCATAACAGGTAAGGATCACCGCCCGCCGGTCAAACCGGTCCGCCGCGTGCCCGGCCGGAAGCATGAACAACAGCCCCGGCAAAAACAGAGCAAGCCCGGTGTAGCCCAGCGCCAGCGCGCTGTGCGTCATCTCGTAAATCTGCC
>CAZWSD010000083.1:0-10279 GCA_964636535.1 uncultured Acidobacterium sp.
GCGGCATCACCGCCGCCACATTGCCGGCAAACGCCATGTGCCAGGTGTACGCCGATGTCAGAATCGCCAGAAGTAGCAGAATGCCGGTCTTGTTGACGGTTCCCTGAACCGTCATCGACTGGCCAAAGGCCATGGGTTGACCACGAAAAATGCGGTCGCTCAAGGCAGGGTTGGAAGTACGCATAAATTGTGCCACGTGAATAACTCCTGTCTTTTAGATTACGACGGATGCCCCGGGATTCGTTCCCGCCAACGATTATCGGATCGGTTTCCCATTGATTTCCAACAGCTTCAACTGGCCCTCGTCGTACTGCTGCATCCGCTCCGGCACCGGCCCATAGCCGATATGCAACGCCGTCTCCTGACCGTTGTGAATCACAAAATCAAAAAACTTCCCCAGCGCCGTCCGCTGCTCCACATTCGCCCCCTCACGCGGAATGACCAGAAAATTCAACCCCGCAATCGGGTACGCATCGGCCGCGCTCGCCGGCGGATCCACGATCGGCGTGCCCAGTTTGCTCTTCAACTCCGGCACAAACGCCGCCACCGCCGCCTTCGTCGACCCAACACCCGGCTCAACATATCGCCCCGCCTGGTTTTCAATCGCCGCCACCGGCAGTTCGTTCTGCTGCGCGTAGTCCAGCTCCACAAAACCCACCGACCACGGCGTATGCAGCACCACGCTCGTCAAACCCTGGCTGCCCACGCTGCCTATGCCCACCGGCCACTGCACGCGGTCGCCCGCCCCCACCGCGCTCTTCCACTGCTTGCTCACCGCTGAAAGATACGTCGTAAAAATCCTCGTCGCTCCCGCCGCATCCGCACGATGCACCACCGTGATCTTCCGGGCCGGCAGCGACACGCCCGGGTTCTCCTCGACCAGCCGCGCGTCATTCCACTGCTTGATCGTCCCCAGGTAAATCCCCGCCAGCGCCTCCGGCGAAAGCCGCAACGGCTGCTTCAGCCCCGGCAGGTTATAGGTCAGCGCAATGGCGCCCGCAATCTCGGGAATCTCCACCACCGGCGGCAGATGCGCCAGCTGCTCCTTGGTCAGAGCCGTGTCCGTCGCTGCAAAAGCAACCTTCCCGGCCTTCAGATCCTTCACCGCCTCGCCGCTGCCCACCGATAGGTAGTCCACCTGCGTCGGCCGGTGAATCTCAAAGAAATCCTCTGACCAACGCTCCATCACCGGCAACACAAAGCTGCTCCCAGCCGCCGGAATGGAAAGCAGCGTCTTGGGACCCCTCCTCGGGTTGCACGCGGTCATTCCCATCACCATCACAACCAGGCAGGCTGACAGCACAACCCGAACCCTCATCCAGACTCCTCCATCCAGCCCGTCTCTCACTCAGGATCAGGCAGGCAAACCCCAGATCTTCCAGCAGAAATTGCAGCCGGGAATTCTCAATCCTTAGACTGCCCAAACCCGCATCCGGGCAGCATAAGCTACGCAATTTCCTCGCCTTACAGCGTCTCCCCCCTGACCATTGGCCGAACAGAGAATCCCGACCCAGCTCTTCCGTCCACAAAAGCTGCGTTTCCTTGAACTTGGAAACCTCGCACGACTAGCGGAAGTGCTTCATGAGGCCTCTGACGAGGATTCCGGCTCTCGCTGTTCCGTCTCCGGGCTCTCCGGCTCCGGCTGTGCGGCTTCCGGCTTGGCCTCCGGAGCTACAAAACTGCGCACCCAGCCCGCTATGCTCGGCACCCCAATCCCGCTCGGCCCCGCCGCAATGTACGCCTGCTTCTCGTCGATCCACGCGCATCCGGCGATATCAAGGTGCACCCACGGCGTGTCCCCCACAAACTCCTTCAGGAACATCGCCGCCGTGCTCGCTCCGCCCCAGCGACCGCCTGTGTTCTTGATATCCGCAATCTCAGACCGCAGCAGCTCCCGGTACTCATCATCCAGAGGAAGCCGCCAGAACTTTTCTCCCGCGACCTCTGACGCATTCGCAAACCGTTGCCAGGTCGGCTCGTCATTCGAAAATCCTCCAGCCCGAATCTTGCCCAGCGCCACCACGCACGCTCCCGTCAACGTCGCTGCGTCAATCAGGTGTGTCGCGCCCAGTTGCTTGGCATAGGCCAGTCCATCGGCCAGCACCAGCCGCCCCTCGGCGTCCGTGTTGATCACCTCAATCGACTTGCCGGACATCGATATCTGCACATCGCCAGGCTTCTGAGCCTTGCCCGACGGCATATTCTCCGCCGCGCACAAAACCCCGATCACCCGCACCTGCGGCTTCAGTTGTGCAATCGCCCGCATCGCGCCCAGCATCGCCGCTGCGCCCGCCATGTCGTACTTCATCTTCTCCATGTTCTCGGCTGGCTTCAGCGAAATCCCGCCCGTATCGAACGTAATCCCCTTGCCCACCAGTCCCACCACAGGACCCTGCGGCGCGCCCTCCGGCTCATATCTCATCACGATCAGCGCCGGCGGCTCCTCCGATCCCTTCGCCACACTCCAGAACGCCCCCATCTTCAGCTCGTGCAGCTTGTCCACCCCGTAAACCATGCACGACAACCCAATCTCGTTGCACATTCCCGCCGCCCGCTGACCAAGAACCGTCGGCGTCAGCCGGTTTCCCGGCTCATTCACCAGCGAGCGCGTAAAATTCTGCGATTCACCAAGGATGTTCCCCTCCCGGAATCCAGCCTCCGCCCCCGCGCGATCCGCCAACGGTTGCAGCACCAGCGTCAGGTGTTGCACGCTGCGGTCCTTGCGGTCAGAGCGGTACGTGTCAGGATCAAAATCCGCCAGTTGCGCCGAGTGCGCAATGGCCCGCGCAACCGCCTCGGTCGCAAACTCGGTCGAGGGAAACAGAATCGCCAGCGAACGCACCGAACGCGACTTCGCCCCTCGCACCGCCGCGCCGGCCGCGCGACCCAGCACATGCGGCGTCACCTGCGACAGCTTCCCTACGCCCACCACCATCAGGCGCAACGCCGCCAGTCCCTGCGGCGAGTGCAACAGCAAAATCTCATTCGCTTCGGCCTTGAATTCGCCATTCGCCAGCGCAAACTCCGTGGCCTGCTCCAGCGCCGCCTCGTCCGTAAGTAGACGCGGCTCGGGATGCCCACCGCTACCGGCATCCGCCGAAAATACAACCAGCATCTCTGCGGCATGCGCGGCAGCACTCGACTCGATCAGTTCAGTATGCATACTTCCATCATCGGGAGGGGAGGATTGGAGCCGGCCCTGGATAGCATCACCCTGCAACTCCAGCAGACGGCTCGCCCCGTTACTGCGTCTTGTCCTGCTCCTGGACAATACACCGTCCGTCCAGTTCGGGTGAGCTTACGGCTTATCGTACACAAAAAAACCCCGACCGCTCTTCCGGCCCAGCCAACCGGCATCCACCATCCGGATCAAAATGGGACATGGCCGGTATTTGGGATCCCCCAGACCCTCCTGCAGTACGCGCATGATATCCAGGCACACGTCCAGTCCAATAAAGTCCGCCAGCGTCAGCGGTCCCATCGGATGCGCCATCCCCATCTGAAATACCTGGTCCACCGCTTCCGGCGTCGCCACCCCCTCCATCACCGCGTACATCGCCTCGTTCAGCAGCGGCATCAACACCCGGTTTGACACAAATCCGGGGGCATCGTTCACCTCCACCGCCGTCTTGCCCAGCCTCTCCGCCAGCCCCTTCACCTCTTCAAACGTCTCCTGCGTCGTCGCCAGCCCGCGAATCACCTCCACCAGCTTCATCACCGGCACTGGATTGAAAAAATGCATCCCGATCACTCGCTCCGGCCGCCCCGTAAAACCCGCCAGCTTCGTGATCGAGATCGATGATGTATTGCTCGCCAGGATCACACCCGGCCGCGCAATCCGGTCCAGGTCCTCAAAAATCTGCCGCTTCACCTCCAGCCGCTCCGTCGCCGCCTCCACGATCAGGTCACAACCATCCAGCGATACCCGCTCCAGCGTTCCCGTAATGCGCCGCAACGCCGCATCCGCATCTGCCTGCGTCAGCTTGCCCTTGCTCACCTCCCGCCCCAGGTTCTTCCCGATCGTCTCCATTCCCCGATCCAGAAACCGCTGCTCCACCTCGCACAGACGTACCGCGAATCCGCCTTTGGCAAACACATGCGCAATCCCGTTGCCCATCGTGCCCGCGCCCACCACTCCTACTGTCCGCATCTCGCTCACCGCCGTTCTCCTCCCTTGCAAACTCAAAACATGTGAGTCTACCAGCGCCCATGCTCCTCACGCGAGACCATTTCTACGGCCCTCATCGCCTCAGCTTCACATCCGCGAACACAAACCCGTCCCGCTCCACCAACTCCCCGCTCTCCACCGGGATCTCCTCCCCAAACATCGGCCCGCCATACACAAAACTGTGAAATTCCCCATTCTCCCCGCAGGGATCCACCCCCTCCGGCAGCTCCGCCAGCAGCGCCGCATCCATATCCCGTCCCGCAAACTCCCGCCCCAGCTTCCGCGGATCGACGCAAACCAGCCGCGCCTTCACCCCTACCCGCACCATCTCCCGCGCCAGCGCCCAGGTCTCCACTCCCCACACCGGGAACAGCGCCTCCAGCCCCGTCCCCGCCAGCTTCTCCACCCGGTACCGCCGCACATCCTCCAGGAACAGATCCCCGAACGCCATTCCCTCCACTCCCTCGCTCACCGCGTGCGCGCACGCCCGGCGCATCGCAGCCTCGTACTCCTCGTTCGAGCACGGCCACGGAAGCCGAACCGTCACCAGCGGCAAACCCGCCGCCCGCGCCTGCGCCTCCACCAGTTCGCGCCGCGTGCCGTGCATCGCCACCCGGTCAAAATGCCCGTTCACCGTCGTCAGCAGCGCTACCACTTCCACATCCCGCCGCTGCCGCAGCACATGCAGCGTCCATGCGCTATCTTTCCCGCTGCTCCAGCTCAGCCAGACCCGCTTCATCGCTTCAGACTAACCGCAAATCCCTATACTGAGAACTGCATGCAGCTCTTCCCCAAATTTCTCCGCTCGGCCACCTCCCCGGACCACTTTCCGCCTCCCTCCGCGCCCGAGTTCGCCTTCCTCGGCCGCTCCAACGTCGGCAAATCCAGCCTCCTCAATGCACTCCTCGGCTCGCCCCAGGCCAAAGTCTCCTCTACACCGGGCCGCACACGCGCCATCAACTTCTTCAGCCTCACCACCTCGCCCGAACGACAGCAGCCAAATCTCCTCTTTGCCGACCTTCCCGGCTACGGCTACGCCAAAATCTCCAGATCCATCTCCGCCGGGTGGCCCAAATTCATCGAGCCATACCTCGCCGAACGCCCCTCGCTCGCCCTCTGCCTCTGCCTCGTCGACTCCAACATCCCCCCGCAGGCCAGCGACATCCAGCTCACCGAATTCCTCCGCCACATCGACCGCCCTTACCTCGTCATCGCCACCAAGGCCGACCGCCTCTCCGGAAATGGCCGCGCCAAGGCCAAACTGACCCTCAGCCGCGCGCTCGGCGCAGACCATCTCCTCCTCTGTTCCGCCAAAACAGGCTTGGGAATCAAGGAATTGTGGAGTGAAATTCACCGCATCACTCAGGAACACGGCGGGAAGCTCAAATAGCTCCCCCCTCAAAGCTCGACCGGCACACCATCCCGCTGCAGCAACACCTGGGCCGTCAATGCCGCATCCCTCCGAAACGCCTCCACCAGCCGCTCCAGTTCCCCTTCGCTCATGCGAACGCATCGCTCCGCCGCCAGCCTCCGGCCCATGTAACGCGGAGCCCGCTGCAGCCACGCCCGCCGCCACGCTGTCTCTGCCCCATTCTCATCCAGCATCGCCGCCGCCAGCTCATCCACCCGCGCCAACACTGCGCCCGCCGCCCACGCCGCCGTCTCATTCCGTAACCGCCACCCCACCTGAATCCCGCCCAGCGCCTCGCCCCTCACCCACACCGCCCCGCGCTCCACCAATCGATCAGACACCGCAATGCGCCCGCCAGCCAGCAACTCCGGCTGCAGCCCCCGCTCCACCATCTCTCCGGCCTTCGCCTCCGGATCACCAACAAGACCCACCGAAACCGCCTGCCTCTTCCGCACCTCGTTCTTCAGGATCCGCACCGCCTCGTCCAGATCGTTCACCACAAAATCGCAGATCCCAAGCCGCAGCAGCTCTTTCACCCGCTCCCGCCGGCCATCCACCGCCAGCACCGCCGCGCCCGCCACGGCTCCGCCTACCAGCGCCGCTATCCCCGCCGGCTCTAGCTCAAACACCCCCAGCAGCCACCCGCCCAGCCAGGCCGCCTGCCCCGACTCCACAGCGCCGCGCTCCGCCGCAAGACGCTGCAAACCCGCGTACGCGTCAAAGACCTCGCACACCGCGGGAACCCACAGCTCGATCCTGTCCGGCGAATTCACGCCCTCAATTGTATGAAATTACAGGCAAAAACACGCACCCCAACTCACCAGCTCGAATACGGCTTCCCATTCGATCCAATGGCATTCGACCCGCTATGCACATTATCGATTCCGCCGTCGCTCTGGTACACATCCGATAGCGAATCGCTCGTATCCGTCACCCACGTATCCGCCGAGTGCGTCATCGGATCCACCGGAATCGAATGCAGATAACCCGACTGCACCAGCTCATCCAGCGACTGCGGCGCCTTACCCTTGTCCATCGTGTACGCTGAAATCGCCTGCCGCATCACCTGCAGGTCCTGCTTCAGAGCCGCCTCACGCGCATTCTGCACCATCGCCGCGAATCGCGGCACCGCAATCGCCGTCAGAATCACGATGATCATCATCACGACGATCAGTTCCAGCAGCGTAAACCCCTGCTCCCGTCGCCGCCCCATGCTCTGCCATTGCGCTCTCATCAGACTCTGCTTCTCTGCTGCCTTCCCAACCACGCAACTACCATGTCGAATATTTCGTCCCGTTCAGCGCCGTTCCGTCCGAAAGCGAATACACGTCAAACACATTCTGCCCGCCCCACGTCGTGCTCGTCGGGCTGTCCTGAACCGAGCGCTTCCCCCACGTCGCCTTCCCCGTCATCGGATCCACCGGTATCTTCCGCAAAAATCGCACCGTCTTGCCCTTCACATTCACACCGTCCACCAGCACATGCAGGCTGGGCGGATAATTAAAACTCCCCACCTTCGTCCGTATGTATCCCATGTCCGCCGCGTCTTTGTATGCATCAATCGCCGCCCGCATCTCCCACAGGTCGTGGCGCAGTATCTTCTCCTTTTCCCTCTTCACCTGGAAGCGCATCACCGGCAGCGCCGCCGATGCCAGAATCGAAAGAATAAATACCGTGATGATCAGCTCAACCAGCGTCAGTCCCGCTTCACCGCCGCGCCTGCTCCGGACTCGCAACATCGCTCCGCCTGCTCCTACTGCACATGCACCACGGCTAGCGAACCTACCGCCGGTATGCTCTGCTCCTGGCTGTTTCGTATCACCGGACGCGTGATCGCTACCGTCGCGTCACCCGGTGCCGTCGCCTTGAATGTAAGGACGCAAACCGTGCCGCTCCCGCTCACTCCCTTCACGTTCGGAGGACGCGACGCCGATATCTCCACCTGCCCGTTCCCGTCGTCCCGATGCACCAGCGCCACCGGCTGGTTATCCTTGCCAAGAAAACTGTTCGGCGCATTCGGGCTTCCCGTCAGATTCACGTTGATCAGGCTCAGCCGCGATGCATCGTACTTCATTCGCAGCGGCACCGCATACACATCCTTCCCGTCTTCCAGATTCACCTTCAGTTGGAAAGTCTTCCCCACTGGCACGCTGCTCTGCTCCGGATCCAGCTTCAGCAGCACAGGCGGACCGCTTTCCATCTGCTGACTCATCTGCTGCATCGCGCTCCTGGCCGCCCCTTCCACACTCTGCGACCGAATCACCGGCGCCGGCGGAGCAGGCTTCTGCTGGCCGCTCCCCACACTGCCGGTCTGCTGCTTCGCAGTCGCCCCACCGGCCTGCGCCGCCCTAGCAGCTGCCGTTGGACTCTCCTTCGCCACCGCCTCGCTCACCCGCCGCACCTGAAAATTCGTGGCCGTGCCCGTGTAAATCTCCCGCGTCTCCGCCGGCGTCACCATCTCCGCCCGAATCACATGCGGAATCAGCAGGAACACCAGGTCGTCCTTCTGTACCGTGTGGTCGTGCACACCGAAAAAGTACTTCAGCAGTGGCAGCTCCGCCAGTCCCGGCGTGCCGCTTACTGAATTGCTCGTCTGAATCTGACGAATCCCTCCAATCAAATTCGCCTCGCCGTTCTTCAAACGGACCGTCTCATCCGCCACTCGCTGCGTAATGATCGGCTCGTTCACGCCTCCAAGATTTTCCGTGCCGTTCTCGGCCGAAACCGTAAGCTTCACCTTCATCGACACATCCCGGTCATAAAGCACGGTCGGCGTAATGTCGATATTCACGCCCACATCCAGGTACTGGAACTGCGTGTTCACCAGAGAGCTCACTATCGCCGTCGCCGCCCCCGTCTGGTATGAACCCGTGGCCACCGGCAGCCTCTCGCCTATCTTCAACTGCGCATCCTGCCCATCCGAGGCCCGAATCCGCGGCTCCTGGATCACCTGCGTGCTCGAGTCGGACAGAAGCAAATCCGCCTCCGCCTGTCCAATCGTTACCGCAAAATTATTCGAATTCAGATGCGCCAGGTTGTTCAGCGTAAAGTTGTTGGTCGAAGTAGTACCGGTGCCCGATGAACTGCTCGTGCTGCTCGACGTCGCCGCCTGTATATTCACGCCCGCCGTCTGCGGCAGTTGCAGGCCGATCTTCCGCTCCAGATTACGGCTCACTTCCAGCACCGCCACATCCACCACTACCTCCGGCTTCGGCCGGTCAAGGTCCCTGATCAGTCTCCGCGCCAGCATCAGCTCGTCCGGCGTGGCGCGCATCACGATCGCGTTCTGGCTGGCCACACCAAAAATATGCGCCGTCTGAAATACGTTCCGTAGCGCCGTCTGGATATCGGTGAAGTCGCTCTGCTGCGTTACATTGTGCAGATAAAAGGTCTGCACCGCCTGCGTTTCCAGCTCCTGCCGCTTGGGCCGCGTGTTGGCTGCCACAAAAATCGTGTTCGGCGTGATCGCCTGATAAAAAGTATCCGAAACCGTCGCGATAATACGAAGCGCCTGCCGAAACGTCGTGTTCTGCAAGTCCACCTGGATGCGCTTCGACGTGTAATCGGGGTCAAACAGCACGTTGATCCCCGCCGCCTTGCACACCGTCTGGTACACCACCTTGCTGTCTTCCACCATGTGCAGCGTCAGCGGCTCATTCGATAGCGGCCGCAATTGCACCGGACCTTCCAGGTCCTCCAACGCTTCTCCCGGCGTCCTCGGACTCTCCGAGTTCGTCCCCGTCTTGATCGCATTCACCTTCCGCCGGATCGCCTCAATGTCCTGCATCGCCAGCTCGTTGCCCGCGTCTATCTGCGCCGCCAGCAGGAATTCGGCCACCGCACCTGAGTTGTCTCCCAGCTTCTCCAGCTCCTCGCCGTGCTCCACATGAAGCGCCGAGGCCGGCAGCTTCGTCCGCTCATACGCAATCCGGTACCGCTCATCTCCAGGCTTCAGCCGATAGGCCTTTTCGTAGTCCTCGTAGGCCTTTTCAATCTGGTTTGCCTGCTCCGCCTTCTGGCCCAGCTTGAACCATCGCTTCGCAGACTCGGCATGTGCCGTCGGCGCTTCGCAAACGAAAAAAATCAGGCTGACAAAAATACAAAATATGAGCTTCGAGCGCGTCATGGAACTCCAGATTCGGATGAGCTGCGGCCGCCGGAAACGCACGGCCGCCATACCGTCTTCACGGCTGTCCGTCCGCTCCTGGCCGGCTGGCCAGACTCTTTTCATAGTACCTTGCGACCCGCCCCACTCACCCGCCGCCGTTCCCGAACCACACAGGTAGCCTGCTAACATTAAGAGTTACTCGCTTTCTCATGTCTCGACACAGCACCATTCAGGTCAAGCCCGCCCCCGCCGCCCGCCCCAAACCTCGCGACCCGCTCGCCTCCGGCCAGCGCGACGCCGCCGTCAATCGCGCGGCCGGACATAACTATTTCCTGCTGGATCGTTTTGAGGCCGGCCTCGCCCTCCGCGGCACCGAGGTCAAATCCATCCGGGAAGGAAAAGCCAACCTCAAGGACGCCTACGGCCTCATCAAAGACGGCGAAGCCTTCCTCCTCAACGCCCACATCGGCCCCTATTCCCACGGTTCCTACTCCAATCACGACGCGGTCCGTACCCGCAAACTGCTCCTGCACCAGCAGGAACTCAAAAAGCTATGGGGAAAGACGCAGCAGAAGGGCTTCACGCTCATCCC
>CAZWSD010000084.1:0-10230 GCA_964636535.1 uncultured Acidobacterium sp.
GCATGCGGTCTACATCCATCATCCGGACACCTGGGTGCTCGAACACGAGTCGTTGGCCCCGCCGCCCGAAGGGCAGCATCTGCTCGAAGTTCGCCAGTTTGATGAGCTTCTGCTCTGGTTCTAAGATCACCCGGGCGGTTTGTCATCGCGAGATAGAAGACTCATGACGGGTTGGTAATCCTTGCCGGAAAGTTGCACGCAAAATACACGACACTGCAGCACTACTAAGGGTAACTTCCTGATAGCGCTGAAGGTGACGCTTTGGTCGCTTGATTGCACTGAGGGGATATGTAAGACAAACTCTCCCAATGAGGTATCGATCATGCGTGACTATCTTAAGAACTCCCTTCTAGTGCTTGCTCTGGGTGCATTCGCCTTCACCGCAACCTCCGGCTGGGCAAGTTTGCGCCCTGCACTGCAGACACAGCCTACGCCGGGAATGCAGACCAATCACTCGCAAATGGGTCAACGGAATCAGGGCGAGACTCAATCCATCACCGGGACTATCGTCAAGAGCGGCGGGCAGTATGTGCTTCGGGCATCCACGGGGCATGATTATCAGCTCGAAAATGCCAGCCAGGCCAAAGCCTATGTAGGTAAAGCCGTGACAGTTACAGGCAAGGTCAACGCCTCTTCCCATGTTATTCAAGTGCAGAGCATTCAGCCGGAGTAACTGCAGCTCCCCTGAGCCTACTCGGCAGGTCGGCAATTCGCCGCCGCAGACCTGCCACCGAAGCAAGGAGGCGGCCACCTTCCGGCGGCTTCCTTGCTTCTTCCTGATGATGGAGCGCTCCGCCTCCGGTTTCACGCGGCTCTTCTGCCATCCACTCTTCCGTTCCCCACGCCTCCTTCCAGGATGCTCAATCGCTTCCTGAGCGCGGCCAACTCCTGCATTTTCCCGCCGTGTGCAGTTTGGTATACTCCTCAAAGAACAGGGTTCACCCAAGTGCGGAAGTGGTGAAATTGGCAGACACACCATCTTGAGGGGGTGGCGCCGAGAGGCATGGGGGTTCAAGTCCCCCCTTCCGCACCAAAATCTCTGTTTCCTCTGACATTTTCCGCGCCGCGCCTCGGGAGAGCCTCCTGGGTCGCTGCTCAAGGCTATGGAATGATTTATCTCGTCATCGCAGTTCACATTATCGTTTCCCTGTTTCTTATCGTCGTCATCCTGCTCCAGCAGGGCAGCAGCGCCGACCTTGCGGGTGCCTTCGGCGGCCAGGGATCGCAGACAGCTTTCGGACCGCGATCGGCTTCCAACGCGCTCACCAAGGCTACCGTCTGGGCTGCGGTCATCTTCATGATTACCTCCATCACGCTCACCGCAATGATGGAGCGCGGATCTTCGCAGCAGCATTCGGTGCTGCAGGGAACTTCCACTTCCGCGCCGGCTTCCACGCCGGTCAAGAAGTGACTTTAGCGAGTTGTTTTCGGGGAAAAGGCGAGCTTTTCGGCTCGCCTTTCTCTATTTTTAGCCGACATCTATTTTCAGGGGAGCATGTAGGTAAAATCTGACAGGCGAATATTTCGGAGGCATTCAGTTCGCTTTCAACGCGTCGCTGTGACTGCTGGCTGAGTATGACAACGAGATCCAAACCCCGGCTGTGGCTCGGCATTTTACTTCTGCTGCTGGCCATGCATGCAGGCATCCTTGCCATGCCGGGAGTACGTCTGGCCGGATCCGATGCTTTCATCCTGCTCAGCGCGCTTCTGGCTGGCGCTGCCTGTCTCTGGCGAGCATGGCGCTTGCCTGGGACAAATGTCCGCCTCCAGTGGTATCTCGCCAGCGCGGGCATGGCGCTCTGGGCCGGCGGCCAGCTCATCTACACCTATATCGACATCCGCCGCATCCCGCAGACCGTCGCCCTCAACTCCGATCTTCTGTTCTTTCTCTACGGCGTCCCATTCCTGCTGGCTGTCTGTTCGGTAGTGGACCAGCCGCGCCTTCGCTCGCTCCTCGCTACCGATACCGTGCAGGTTCTGGTCGTTGCCTGGCTGGTGCAATGGGGGCTGTTTCCTGCCAGCCATGGCGTAGCCGCAATCTCCACCGCCCACGTCTATAGCGCCTATAACGTGGAGAACCTGCTGCTTGCCGGCGCCGCTGCGCTGCGGCTGTTCACCGGAGCCCGCGGGGCAAAGCTGCAGTTCTACCGGGTTACCTTCTCCTTCATGGCAATCTACGCCGCAGTTGCGTTGCCCATGAATTACCTCAACGAGTTTTACCACCTCCCCACAGGTACCTTCCTGGATCTCTTCTGGGATATCCCGTTCCTGCTGCTGGCCTGGATGGCCGTTTCTCTTCCATTTGTTCAGGAGCAACCCTCCATGCTCGTCTCCGGTCGCACCCAGCGCATCATTCTGCATTCCATGCCGGTGGTCATCACAGCCGTTGTGCTGGTCATGGGCACTATCCTCGTGCAGTACGACTACCGCGCAGGGCTGCTGGCTGTGCTCATCGGCCTGGGCAGTTACAGCCTGCGCAATTCTCTGTTGGAGATGCGCTACCTCGAAACCCAGCGTAAGCTCACAGAGAGCGAAGCTGCTCTCCAGCTTTCCATGGAACGGTTTCAGGCCCTGTCCTACATCGATCCGCTCACCAACGTCGCCAATCGCCGCAGATTTGAAGAAATGCTCCACATCGAGTGGAGCCGCACCATGCGCCGCGGCGAACCCCTTACGCTGCTCATGATGGACCTGGACCACTTCAAGCTCCTTAACGATTCCTACGGCCATCTTCGCGGCGACGAGTGTCTCAGAATCGCGGCCCAGACTCTCGGCGGCCACCTCAAACGCGCTGGAGAATTGCTCGCCCGCTACGGCGGCGAAGAATTTGCCGCGATCCTGCCCGGCGTGCCCCCAGACTCCGCGCTCCCCTTCGCCGAGACCCTTCGCAGCGCTGTCGCCGGCCTCGGGATTGAAAACCTCCGATCTCCAAACGGCGGTTGCCTCACCATCAGCATCGGTGTTGCAACCTGCTACCCGGCCCCGGATAGCTCCGCCGAGGCGCTGCTGGCCTCTGCCGATCACGCTCTTTACGCCGCCAAGCAGGCCGGACGCAACTGCGTCATCAGCACATCCGATCCCGGCATCCCGAAAGAGGGTCGCAACGGTCCTCAACTCAGCTGGCCCCGTCTCGGGCTCGCCGGCATTCTGCAACGATCCCGCAACTGACCGCCTCGGGCAATTACCGCTGTCGCCCGCGCCGATCCCGCCTGCTTGCCGGATTTGATCTCCGATCTTCTCTCAGTCGATTCTCCAGCCCCCTCTTGACCTCGTTCCCTCCATCGCTTTTCATCAAGGGAAGACAGTCGCGCCTTGGATGCGGCCGCTACACCTACACAACGATTGGAGAAGACCACCCCATGGCGGCGCGAAAACTCAGCCCCGGCAAGGTCATAATCTTATTGCTGGCCCTCGTGTTCCTGCTTGGAGTCGGCACTCTCACCCTGGTTGGTAAGCGGATGGTCCCATCTCCTTACGCCTGCCAGACCCAGACTCTGCAAGCCCTTCCCCGTCTCGCCGGGGCTCGCTTTACCGTCACTCACACCCAGTGCCAGGACTATTCACACAAGCAGTTTGTCAGCGTCTACGTACAGCGCATTGTCGCTCCCGGCGCTCCATTCTATGCCTACTGGTTCAATAAGCCGGTGCTAATATTCCGCTACCATCCGGAAAGCGCAAACGGGCCTCTGCCTGCGTTGTCACAGACTGCGAAACATGAGGTACTCATTTCCGTCGCCCGGGTTTCGCAAATTGACGTGCGCCGCCGCCGGTGGCTCGGCCTCACGATTCACTTCAATATCGGCCACGATGACCATCCGCTCTTCGCCCCCAAGCGATAACCGACTTACGGCGTGAACAGCAGCACCGCGAAGAGCAGCAGCCATAGTGCGCTGATCGTATACCAGTACCACGCCACGCAATCGACCACCACCTGCCGCCGGGTCACGCGTTTAATAAAGAACATGCTGATCACCGTGCCCATCAGCCCAACGATGCCCACCAGCAGGTGCAGCGCATGCACGCCTGTGATCAGGTAAAAGAAGTGACTGTCCGGCGTGGTCCCGGTCATGATGCCCCGGGACGCCAGTTGCACCCACGCTAGCCCCTGCCCGGCGAGAAAAAGCCCGCCCAGGATCAGTGTCGCTGCCAGCCACGGAATCGACCGCCGCAACGCCGGACGCCCCAGCCCGAGCCATTCTTCCATGACCTCCATTTCAGAGAAGAACGGCCTTCGCGCCAGTTCCATCGTTACAACGGAGAGCAGCAGCAACGCCGTGTTGATCCACACGATGGGCGGAACCGCCAGTTCATGCCAGGCCGGGATCCCACGCACCCCGGCGTCCATCCGTCCTGCGCCCTCTCGAACCAGGAATGCTCCTACCATCACCACAAACAGCAGCACGTCCCCGCTCAAGCCGTAGAGCATCATGCGCCGGTACCGTGTCAGCAGCTCTCGCGGTTCATGACGGCTTGAAGACCGGTGCTCCCAATTGTCGTCCCCGCCGCCGCCACCGCCACCAGTGGGCCTCCGGTCCACGGGCGGCTTTCCGCCCATGCCGGTGTCTTTTCGTTCAGTATCGATCGGGTATCGTGTGAAGGTGGCGGGCATTGCCAGCACTCCCGGTTGTGAGCTCAATCGTGCCGGCGGGAGCCCACGCATTGAGCATGGACCCCGGCGACTGCATCGTCAAGACGCGTTTTTGTCGCGTGCGTCGTCTGCGCGGGTTGCTCCTCCCACCGACAGTCACACCACCGCGGTCACGGAAAACAACCTGCTGATGAGATGCTGCTTTTCGTCTACCCGGTAGCGTGGCCCGGTCAGGATTTTCCTTCGACGGCTCCGCGGTGGGCTCGAACCATCTCCACGAAATGCCGGTGAACGCGCCCGTCGCCGGACAGCTCCGGGTGAAATGTTGCGGCCAGCAAATGGCCTTGCTCCACCAGGACAGGGAACCCATCCCGCTCGGCCAGCCTTTGCACGCCTTCGCCTGTTTTCACAATGCGTGGCGCCCGGATGTAGACCATCTCCAGCGGCCCGCCCGGCAGCGCCGTTTCCGCCACTTCAATGCTGCTGTCAACCTGTCGTCCGTAAGCGTTGCGCTCCACCGTCGCATCCAGCACGCCAAGGCTCTCTTGCGCCGGATGCACCACTTCCCGCGCCAGCAGGATGCATCCCGCGCAGGTACCGAATGTGGGCTTGGCATTCACAAATTCGCGCAGGGCGCCAAGGAATCCATCCCGTTCCAGAAACTTAAGAAAGGTTGTCGACTCGCCGCCGGGCAGCACCAGCCCATCCAGCCCCCTAAGCTGCTCCGGCTTGCGCACCATCACCGGTTCGGCGCCGGCCGCGCGCAGCGCCTGCGCGTGAGCCTCATAGTCACCCTGAATCGCAAGCACACCTATACTGGGAATCCATTCACTCTGAGTCATCGTTCGTCGTGGAAATTGCTGCCCTTATGTTAACTGGAACGCTGCATCGCAGCGGTTGCGGGGGCAGGGAAGTCACAGCTTCAGCTTCACATAATCCTTGCTCAACTGCTGAAAGCGGCCCTCTGGCGGCGCTGTACTGCTCAAATACGCTTCCAGTTGATCCAGAAACGCATGCCAGCCCGCCGCCAGCCCCTTGGCCAGTTCTGCCCGCACGCCGATATGCGAAAAATGCAACTCGGAGCTTCCCCCATCGCCCGACACGCTCCACTTCACAAACGAGTCGCCCCAGGTATACGCAAACAAAAACGGCGCCTCCAGGTCGCAAACGGTCCCTTCAATCGATCCCTGCCCGCCAAAATCAATATGGATCGCGCCGCCCATCCGCGCCTCCAGTTCCACCGGAAACCGCATCCAGGCCGCAATCTGGTCGGCCTCCGATATCGCCACCCACAGCAGCGCCGCCGCCACCGGGTACCTCCGCGTTAGGTCAATCCTGTAGCACTGCTCAAATGTCGCCAGCTGCTCGTGCGGCATATCTATGAAGGCCTTTCCATTCTTTGCGTAAAACACAATCTCCTGTACCACCGCGTCATAAATCAAAGGGCGCCTGCTCCCACAGACGCCCTTCCCGTTCTTGCGCCGTAGGCGCAGGTGCCCGCGCGGCGAGCACTCACCAGCCGCGGGTCTGCAGCATCTGCGATTCCTCAATCGTATTCACCGCCAGGCCCTTCATCGCGCCCAGGCACTCCTCACTGCATTCGGCCACAATCGCCGGGTCCTGGTAATGCGTCGTGGCCCGAACAATCGCCCGCGCCCGCGATTCGGCCTCGGCCCGCTCCGCGGGATGGTTGAACTTGCCCGCCGCATTCAGTTCCACATCGAGCGGCGTCGCCCGTTCCTTCATAAAGATGCCCGAGCCCACAAATACCGCCTCGGCGCCCAGTTGCATCATCAGCGCCGCGTCGGCCGGCGTTGCAATGCCGCCCGCCGAAAAGTTCGGTACCGGCAGCTTGCCCGTCTTTGCCACCATGCGGATCAGCTCATACGGCGCCCGGAACTCCTTCGCCGCGGCAAACAGCTCCTCCTCGCTCAGCACCGTCAGCGAACGAATATCCTTCACAATCTGCCGCATATGCCTCACCGCATGGACAACGTCGCCCGTGCCGGCCTCACCTTTAGTCCGGATCATCGCCGCTCCCTCGGCAACGCGCCGCAGCGCCTCGCCCAGATCCCGCGCGCCGCATACAAATGGCGTCTTAAAGGCATGCTTGTCGATATGGTGCGTCTCATCAGCCGGTGTCAGCACCTCTGACTCGTCGATGAAATCGACGCCCAGATGCTGCAGCACCTGCGCCTCGGCAAAGTGGCCGATCCGCGCCTTCGCCATTACGGGAATCGTCACCGCCCCGATAATCTCCTTGATCAGCCCGGGCCGCGCCATCCGCGCCACGCCGCCCTCCGCGCGAATCATCGCCGGAACCCGCTCCAGCGCCATCACCGCCACCGCACCGGCCTGCTCCGCAATCCGCGCCTGCTCCACGCTCATGACGTCCATGATGACGCCGCCCTTCAGCATCTCCGCCAATCCTGTCTTCAGCCGCAGGCTCGTCGAAATGCTCGATCCGGCGACATTCGATCCGTGATTATGATTCTGTGTTTGCTCTGCCATTGGGGTCTCCGTATCCGCAAGAGGCCTTCGAGCCGGTGGGAGGGCGTTTCCCGTTGCTGGGCCGTTCGGAAAATGCATTCAGCGCGGCTTTTCCATTCAGAAAAATCGCACCTGCAAGACCCGTATGCAGCACGGCAACCGGGAAATCCGCTCCTCAAGATTACGAAGCGCGTTGCGTGAATTGTCTCAACACCTTAGTTTACCAGTGGATACACTCATAAGCGCATCACACTCAAGGGCTCGTTTTCCATCAGCGCGACACACGGCTGAAATTCCGGATGCCCGACTCGCTGCCGCATCACGATTGTGCAGGGGCCAAATCAAACAAAATGTGGCGCTGGAAAGTCCCAGATCCGGAAACGCCACCGTCCACGCTCACTCGTTCTGTAACAGGAAAGCTGTTGTATCGCGCAGCCGATCGGATTGAACGAATCGCATCGAACCGGGCGATGGACTTGGTGATCGCCGGACTGCCAACCGCCGGCGCAGCGCAATTGCCCCCCCCCTTGCGAATGGGTCAGTCGGCAGGCTGCGTGAAATCACCGGCGACGAGCACCTGAAGGTTCTCGCCATGTTTCGCGGCGATGAGATTCTGCTCCCTGCCAAGGAATTCCGCCGCAAGGCCGGGGTCGGTCTCCTTCTCGTGCGTTCGCCCGAAACTGAAGCCGCCCTCAAGGACAAACTCCTGCTCCCCGCTCCGTTCCCGGTCCCCTCACGACTCAGTTGCCTGTCTGATGCCCGCGAAAGCGCTCGGCGCCGATTGCAATAAACAGCGCCCGCCCCCGCGCCAGCACCTCGCCCTTGCTGTTGCTGATTTCCGCCTCGCACTGGTGCTTCCGGCCCTCCGCCGACAAATGCCGTGCCGTCAGCCTGAGCGCAACCCTTACCGGAACAGGACGAAGGTATTCCACCTCCAGCGTTCGTGTCATCGCCACTACGTCGCGCGCGCGGTTCGCCTTGCTCATCGCCTCGTCGAGCAGCGTCGCGATAATTCCACCGTGCGCATGCCCCGGCGGACCCTGAAACCTTCGCGCAAGCCGCAAGGGAGATACGACCTGGCCCACTTCATCCGTGTAAAACCTCAGCCGCAAGCCCGCGCGGTTCTCCAGTCCGCAACCAAAGCAGTAATGCAGCGCCCCGTGCGTGAGCGGGTGTAAACCTAAATCAGCCTTGCTCATACGCACGAGGCTACATCAGCCCCCGTCCGCCTGGCGACCCCCGCCGCGTCTCTTCCCGGCAGCGCTTCAGAACTCGTTGTTTCCCAAATTGACACCCTCATGGTACCGACGTTTTATTCCTTCTTTTCCATGCTGCTGCCTCCATGCAATACTGTTTCAAAATAAGCAGAAGCGGTTTTGAGGGAATCGGTCGAATGCCCGTGCAGCAGATCATCGTTGGGTACTTTATGTTACTCACGGTTGCGCTTGCCGGAACGTTTGTAATCAAATCCAAAAGCCGTGATCTGCACGGCATCAGAGAGATTCGATGGGCCGCAATGGCCGGCCTGGCTGGGCTGTCCATGCTTATGCTTCGCCCAGTCGTGTCGCTGGTCGTGGTCTCGGTCGGCGGTCAAACCGGCCTTTTGCTGGGATTTGTCTTCCTTTATGCGGCGCTGGCTCGCGCTCTGGGCCGCCGTCCGCGCGTGTTTCCGTTGATCTTCTTTTTCCTGCCCATCTTTGTGGCGGCGATGACCTACTTCACGGTGGTCGATAACAGTTTCGATGGACGCCTCGCTGTCATGTCCATCGGCGTTGCCCTCATGCTCGCCTGGACCGCCCGCCTCGCCGCCCAGCCCGCGCCGCCCGGCCTGGCCGTTCCCGTGCGCTGGATGTTCCGGCTTCTGGTTCTGCTGGTGGTTCTGCGTATCGCCCGCCTCGTCATTACGCTCCTCGTCGATCCGCACCCCAACCTGATAGTCCTCGACCCCCTGCAGAGCCTCCTGGTCTACCTGCAGGTGCTGGGTGCGCTCGCCCAGGCCGCCGGCACTTTCTGGATCTCCATCTGCGCGCAACAGGAAGAGGACCGGATCCGCGCGGACACAGATGGCCTTACCGGCCTCCTGAATCGGCGTGCCTTTGAAGAGGCACTCATCCGGCAGCTCGAGCTAGCCACCGCCGGTGAAATCGAACTCAGCCTGCTGCTCATCGACCTGGATTTCTTCAAGAGCATGAATGACGAGTTCGGCCACCTTGCCGGTGACACCGTCCTGCGCCGCGTCAGCGCCGTCCTGCGCCGCAGCGTTCGCTCCGGAGATGCCCTCGCCCGCTTCGGCGGGGACGAATTCGCGGTCCTGCTCTGCTCGGACGAGCCGGGGCAGGGAAAGGCCGTCGCCGAGCGCGTTCGCCAGAACCTGATTCACATGCGCGGTCTGCCCGGAGGGCGCAAGGTCACGGCCAGTCTCGGAGCCGCCGAAGCCCTCCCCGGCGACACTCCGCTGCTGCTCCTCGAACGCGCCGATCGCGCCCTCTATCACTCCAAGGATCTTGGCCGCAACCGGCTCACCCATTTCCATGAGGCCGATCCGGAGGAGAGTGACCGCCCCGCTCCCACCATGCTGATTCAATAACTCCTCCGGCGGCTGGCTTATACTCAAAGCTGATATGTCTCACGAAAATGCCGCGCCGCGTGCGGCCAGCCGTACCTTTTACATCGAAACCTTCGGCTGTCAGATGAACGTCCATGACTCGGAGAAGGTCATCGGCACGCTGGAGCAGCAGGGATATTCGCGCGTCGAAACCGAAGAAGCCGCCGATCTCATCCTCTACAACACCTGCTCGATCCGCGACAAAGCCGAACAGAAGGTCTTCCACCGCCTCAACGACTACAAAAAGCTCCATGCCCAGGGAAAGCGCTTCGCCGTCCTCGGCTGCGTCGCCCAGCAGGAGGGCGAAAAGATCTTCGAGCGTGCCCCCTTTGTCTCGCTCGTTTCCGGTTCGGCCTCTTACCGCAAACTGCCCGAAATGCTCGTGCAGCTGGAACAGGGAGCCACGCGCATCACGGGCCTCGACGACCGCCGGACCGAAGAAACCTTTGAGACTGAATTCACCGCCCGCTCCAACCCGCATCGCGGCTACATCACCATCATTGAGGGTTGTGACAAGTTCTGCGCCTACTGCGTGGTGCCTTACACA
>CAZWSD010000085.1:0-10007 GCA_964636535.1 uncultured Acidobacterium sp.
TGCTGGCTCAATCCGTCTCGGTAGAGATCGATGCTGCCGCTGTCGAGCCAGTTCACCCACGTGGCCATAGCGCCACATTTCCCGATGCACGCCTTTTGAAGGCGAACATCTCCTAGACGATCACAATGACTGTCAAACTCCCTTTTCGCGCAGTTATCACACTGTTCCTCGTACCATTCCTCCTTGCGATTCCCGGCCACTCATCTGAACGCCAGAGTACGGCGAGCTCAGATTCTCAGGCGGATCACCAGGCTCAGGTTGCAGTTCCTCCACAACCTCACGAAGGAACGTACGTAATCGCCGATGATGATTTACTCGGAATAAACGTGTGGAATGAACCCAAAGTCACGCAGCCATCGTTGACCGTGCGGTCCGATGGGAACATCACACTTCCGCTCATTGGCACAGTAAAGGCAGCAGGAAGGACTACTTCGCAACTCGAAGAGGCAATTGCTGCAAAACTCCGAACCTATATCCATCACCCAATTGTCACCGTGATGGTTCTAAAAATGAACAGCCGGAAGTTCAACATCCTTGGCCGGGTGGTGAAACCAGGCTCTTATCCGCTGCTGGCTAGCACCACTGTGCTGGATGCCATCGCTGACGCAGGAGGCTTCACAGACTTCGCCAAAAGAAAACGCGTTTATGTTCTGAGACAGCAACCAGGCGGTCGAGAGGTTCAACTTCCCTTTAATTACAATGAAGTCATTAAAGGAAAGCACCCCGAAGAGAACATCCTCCTAAAACCCAATGACACCGTCGTTGTACCCTGAGGCGCATCCTTGTTGAAACAACTCTGCCTCATCTCGACCCTCTTTCTTGTGACAGCAGCCACCGCACAGCAAAGCGCCCCACCTGCGCCCGCTGCAATCAATACGACCATGCAGTTACCCCCTCCGATAAGCAGCATCGGACTTCCGGCTCAAATTGGAGCTCGGGAGCGCTCCAATTACCTCGAAGGCGGCATTCGCGTAACAGGAGGATACGTAAACAACTTGTATCCGGGCAATTCCTCAAGAACCCTGGATGACGGGATCTTTACCTTACAGCCGCAGGTTTCGTTCGATCGCACGACCGGTCGCCTGCACGAAGACCTGAGCTATACGCCCTCCTTTGACTTCTATACTCCGGACACCTCTCTGGACACTATTGACCACAACGCAAAGGTCGGCTTTCAATATCGCTTCACTCCGAACGTCACATTGCTCGCCGATGATACGGTTGCCAAAACATCAGACACCCTCGGCGAGCCGCTATCCTTCAATTCCCTATCCGGAAGTCTGCCAACATCAACCCCGGGATTCATCATCCCCTTCCTGCCTCAGATTTCGAACAGCGCAAACGTAGAACTGGCATCACAATTGTCACCCACAAGCATGTTCGGACTCGGCGGGAACTCCACGCTGCTTCATTACACCTCACCTTCCCTTTCGCAAGGGCTTTACAACTCCAATGCTCGCAGCGGGTTTGCCTTTTACACTCAGCGATTCAGTCTCAGGCAATATCTTGGTGGTCTATACCAGTATTCGTTGATCGTCGCGACACCAGTTGCGAAAAATGGCGCGGCACAGGCCGACTTAACGGCGCACAGTGTCCTTGGATTCTATACAGCCTATCCGCAGCCGAAGCTCTCGATTTCTCTCGGCCTCGGCTTGCAGCACTATCGCCTCACGCAAGGGCCTGCCGCCCCCATTCGCGCCTGGACCCCAATTGCGCTTGCAAGTGTTGGCTGGCAGGTTCAGCGCGCAAGCTTCGCACTCAGTTACAGCCGCGTGGTAACTGAAGGTCAAGGTATCGTGGGTGCCTACACATCCAACTCCGCCACCGCGTCAGGCCAGTGGCAATTCTCGCGCGACTGGTCAGCTGGGATAAACGGTGACTACGCGCAACTGACTCCAGTCACACACTCCCTTGCCTTCTCAACACTTGGTGGACATACGCTATCTCTGGGAGGATCAGTACACCGTCAACTTGGACCCAATCTCACGCTTTCGATCCAATATCAGCACCTCCACCAAACTTATGATGGTATTCCCGCAATCGCAGCCAACCCGAATAGTTCGCAGGAAACAGCATCGATTTACTACCACTTTTCTAGACCCGTGGGAATGTGAGCGCCATGGAAGAAGACACACTTTCAACAGAGCAAGCAAAACCGCTCGATCTCGCTCGTATACTCGGCCTCGTGCGGAGACGCCATTTGCAGTTTCTCGTGCCGCTCTTTCTCGGATGGCTGCTGGTATGGAGTGCGAGCTGGATAATGCCCGTTCACTATAAATCGACTACAACTATCCTCGTGCAGCAACCATCCGTGCCGAGGGATTATGTGGCCCCAAACATCAGCGTCGACCTGCAGGCGCGCCTTGCCAGCCTGACTCAACAGATCCTCAGTAGCACGCGCCTTCTTCTCATTGCGCATCGGCTTCATCTATACGAAAGCTCGACGCACACGTACACACCTGATGAGCTCGTGCGACGGATGCGCAAGGATATCGACATCTCCCTCGTGCGGGATGCTGCATCCGGATCGATCAGCGGCTTTACGGTATCGTATTCGGCGCCTACACCGAAGCTCGCTCAGCAGGTCACCAGCTCTCTGACAAGGTTGTTTATTCAGGACAATCAGCAAACGCTGCAGAAGGAATCAGAGGACACCACCCAGTTTCTTCGCCAGCAACTTGCAACGGCGCAGGCGAGCCTCTCGGAACAGGAGAACAAGGTCAAAGATTTTCAGGCTGCGCACCAGGGAATGTTGCCCTCCCAGGAAGCGAGTAACCTCCAGATATTGAGCGGCCTGCAATCACAACTGCAAAACGATGAAGACGCTCTGAATACCGCACAGCAACAGCAAATCTACTTTCAGTCTTTAATAGAGCAATATGCGACACTTCGCATGCCTGATCAGGGGACCGGGGGCACACCCAACAGCCTCAGCACAATTGATAGGCAACTCGCAGCGATGAAGTCGCAGCTCGCCGACCTTCAGACCAAATACACCAATCGCTATCCGTCAGTTCAGGATCTCCGCAACAAAATCGAAATCGCAACAAAGGAACGCAATCAGCTTTTGGTTGCCATCCGCGAACACGCTCAGCATTCAAACCAGGCGGATGAATCCAACTCTACAAACCTCGCCGATCCAGCCACGGGCCCGGCGGTGCTCCAGTTGCGGAGCCAGTTGCAGGCAACCAAGGCGGAAATTAACAATCGCGCACGTGACATCGCTGACCTGAAACAACGCATCAATGCCTACCAAACGCGGCTCAACTCCGAACCCGCAGTGCAGGCGCAACTTGCGAATCTGACCCGTGGCTACCAGCAGTCGCAGGATAACTACAACGACCTTCTTAAGAAGGAAAACAACTCAGCCATGGCGACCCGCATGGAGCAACTCCAACAAGGAGAACGCTTCACGGTCCTTGACCCTCCCAGTCTTCCGGCGCGGCCCGACTCTCCCAATCGTGTGAAGCTTTCCGCCATAGGCATTGCGTTTGGTCTCGCGCTGGGCGTGTTCGTAGCCGGCGGGCTGGAGTTTCTTGATGACCGCTTACATAGCGATGGCCAGATCGAAGACCTGCTGCCGATTGCCATCATCGGAGAAATTCCCGAAGTCTCCACGTTGGACGAGCAGAAGAACGCCAGAAGAAGGTTGGCCTTAGGCTGGACGCTGGCCGCTTTTGTCGTATTCATCATTGCGGCCGGCTCTGCATTTAACTACATGTACGCAAATGGCTCATCTCTCCATCTCAACGCATTGGTACATAAGCTGCATGTATAAGTCATTCTTCGGCCTCACGCGCAATCCCTTCGAGCTTTCTCCGGATCCAACATGCTTTATTTCCACCAAACAGCATGATGAGGCTCTGGCAACACTTTATTATGGAGTGCGACGTCATAAGGGATTCATTGTTATCACCGGTGAAGTTGGTACTGGCAAAACACTACTCTTGCGCTGTTTGTTAGAACTGTTAAAGGAAAGCAATGACATAGCCTATTCTTATGTCTTTAACAGCCGGATGAACCCATCCGATTTCCTCAGGTATATGATCGCCGACTTTGGAATTCCGGCAGCTGACAAAAGCAAGAGCGAGCTGTTGCTTACTTTTAGCGCTTTCCTCGCATCTCGCGGAGCACAACATCTTACGACTGTTCTAGTAGTCGATGAAGCCAATGATCTATCGGAGGACCTGCTCGAGGAAATCCGCCTGCTGTCCAATATTGAAACAACGCAAGATAAGCTCCTTCAAATTCTTCTTATCGGTCAGCCTGAACTCGATGCGAAACTGGACTCTGTTGGCCTACGACAGTTGAAGCAGCGGATTGCGCTGCGGGCGCGGCTTGGCGCACTCAGCATATCGGAGACCGCCAGCTACATCCGCCAGCGAATGGAAATTGCGGGCGCAGCCCCCGAGCGAGACCCGGTATTTGCGGAAGGCTCCATCGAAGAAATCTTCCGCTTTTCCTCTGGCATTCCGCGCCTTATCAACACGCTCTGCGAAAATGCTCTCATTTCAGCCTATGCAAAGCAATCGTTGCTTGTAACTCCCGATGTCATCCGGGCTGTTGCTCACGACTTCCGTCTCAACAACGATGACGGGAATGGATTGAGAACCTGGAACGCGAACGATCAAGCGGAGGACCGCGCACCCTTTAATTTCGCTGCGCGGCTGCATGGCTCAGCGACAAGAGAGCATAACCAAGGGGATAATCCCGGCGAGAAGGAGGCGGTATGAGCCTTATACTTGATGCACTTCAAAGAGCTGAGACCGAACGCGCCGGGAAAACCGAGTCGCCAACAGAGGGTGCGACTCAACTCCTCAAACGAGTCGAGCGTGTCGCCCGCGAACTGCAGGATCAGGATGTTGAAGCTGCTCAGGGCTCAGTTGAAGTGTCTGACGCAGCGCGCAATGGTGAGACATTTGTCTCTCACGCTGGCTTTTCGTCTCACCCTCCTCCAGACGCAGCCCCCGACGTGTTCGATGTAATGCCGCCAAACCCAGATCAGTTCCCGACCCTCCATCCAGCACTCCCGTTCAATAATCGCCTGGTTGCACTATCCGACAAGGAGAGTTCCGCGGCCGAGGCATTCCGGCTTCTCAGTGTTCGATTGAGGCATTTCCGGCGCGATCACGCTTTCAAGAAACTATTGATAGCCAGCACGGTTACTCAAGAAGGAAAGAGCATGATCTCCGTTAACTTGGCATGCACCCTCGCGGCGGCATCCCCACAACGGGTGCTGCTGGTGGAGGGAGACGTGCGTCGCTCGTCAGTCAGCGATATGTTACGCATCGATTCGCATCTGGGGCTCTGCGAGTACCTGCGCGATAAGCGCAGCCTATCGGACTGTATCTATCGGATCGAAGAAGCGGGCCTTTGGTTCATGCCAGCTGGAAGCGCTCCGACCAATCCCCTCGAGTTACTTCAGTCAGCTCAATTGCCCGCTATGATGCGGCAATTGAACGAGTCCTTCGATTGGATTATCATTGATTCACCGCCCGTCCTCCCGCTTGCCGATACCAGCATTTGGGCGCGTCTCGCTGATCGTGTTCTTCTGGTCACCAGGCATGGTACAACGGAGAAGCGAAAGCTCATGCGAGGACTTGAGACACTCGACCCCAACAAATTAATCGGAGCCGTGCTCAACTCCTCTACCAGCTCTTCAGACGAGGACTACTATTACTATCGCCGTCCGCCCCAGTCAAGTAGTTCTCCCGAATCCAATTGACAATCTGATCTCGCGCCCTTAAGCCCGGTGGTCATTCGTGCTCGGGCCTATATCACACATTTATTGCGACTCAAAGCACTTGTTCTAATCAACCCACGCCTCTCCCACAGATTTCCGAGTCGTCAAGAAGACCTTCAAAACTGGCCCCTTTCCCATACAAGGAGTACCTGGCCGTGACTATCGTGAAATTCGCAAACGCACCGGATTCGCAAAATCGAGACAAGCCCGTATTGGAATCTGAGGATCGACATCTTCTGAGCCAAGAGCGCTTTTTAGAGATGCTCGCCTATGAGCGGAAGAGGTCTGAACGCTCTAAGAGACCGTTCCTTCTCATGCTCATTGAGGCACCCGATAACCATCAAAACCGCCAGAGCGGCATTGAGCTCTTACAAATCATGTCAGCCTTGGCCTCAAAGACAAGAGACACTGACATTCTTGGCTGGTATCGCGAGCAGACCGCCGTGGGCGTCATCTTTACCGAACTCGTCGAAGACGACAGAAATGCCATACTGGGCACGCTCCTCAACAGGTTCAGTACAACCCTACAGAATGGTGAGCCAGTCAATCCCCTTCATCGAATCACCATTTCCTTTCACTTTTTTCCTGATGACTGGAAAGAAGAAGATGCTGGTGGCGGGTCCAGCGACCCCGTTTTGTACCCAGATCTACACGCTCCCGTCAAAGGGAAGATATTTGACCTGACCGTCAAACGCGTAATGGATATGACAATCAGCTGCCTTACATTGGCCATCTGCCTGCCTATATTTTTAGTCATTGCTATTACGATCAAAGTGACTTCGAGAGGACCGGTATTCTTTCGCCAGCAGCGGGTCGGCCAGTACGGCCGGCATTTCACCTTCTTGAAATTCCGCTCGATGCGCGTAAACAACGATTGCTCCGTTCATAGGGAATATGTAAGCCGGTTGATTGCAGGTACTGCTGCGCGCATCGCGACCATTGGTGAAAACAACGGCGTCTACAAACTGGCAAACGATCGTCGAGTAACTCGCGTTGGGCGATTTCTGCGGCGAACAAGCCTAGATGAATTGCCCCAGCTCATCAACGTACTGAGAGGGGAAATGTCACTTGTCGGGCCGCGACCGCCCATTCCCTACGAACTCGCCGCATACGAAACCTGGCACCGCCAACGCCTTTTGCAGGTGAAGCCAGGGATCACCGGTCTCTGGCAAGTCAAGGGCAGAAGCCGCGTCAGTTTCGACGATATGGTCAGACTGGACCTGCAATATGCAAGTACCTGGTCACCTTGGATGGATTTCATAATTCTTCTGCAGACCCCTGGCGCCGTTTTTAAAGGTGCCTACTGAAGCCTCTCCGCTTCAGTTTCGCTGACCCTTATTTTGGTTAACCTCTCTTTAATCGTCATCCCCCAAGACCGTATCTTCACCACTTAAGAATGGAAGTCTTCCTATGAACTTCGGCGTCATTGGTTATGGATATTGGGGTCCAAATGTAGCCAGAAACCTTGCAAATCTTGAGGGTTCCCAGTTAGTTGCCATCGCGGAGCTGAGTGCCAAGGCGCGACAACGCGCCCAGAAGGCCCATCCCGGAGTGAGAGTAGTCGCCGACCCGATCGAACTGATCAGGGCGCCTGACGTCGACGCTGTCGCTGTCATCACACCCGTTTGGACCCATTTCGAACTGGCTAAGGCAGCGCTGCAGGAAGGGAAACATGTGTTCGTCGAAAAACCATTCACGAGCACATCTCAGCAGGCGATGGACCTGATCGAACTCGCTCAGCAGAAGAATCTTGTAACCATGGTCGATCACACGTTCCTCTTCACTGGCGCCGTGAAAAAAATCCGCCAGTTCATTCAGGATGGCACGCTTGGGAAGCTCTTCTACTACGATTCCACACGCGTGAATCTCGGACTCTTTCAACATGATGTCAACGTCATGTGGGATCTCGCTCCGCATGATCTCTCAATCATGGATCATCTTTTGCCGGGTCGCGCTGAGGCTATCGTGACCACCGGGCAACGCCACCTGAACGGTCATGAAGATATCGCATATATGACTGTATATTTCCCCGATCGGGTCATCGCCCACATCAATGTCAATTGGCTCTCTCCGGTAAAAGTTCGAACCACCCTGATTGGTGGCGAAAAAAAGATGCTCGTCTGGAACGATCTTGATGCCGACGAAAAGGTCAAGGTTTACGACAAGGGAGTAGATATTACCAGTCGTGAAGGCGTCTATGAACTGCTTGTCAGTTATCGCTCCGGCGACATGTGGGCGCCTCAGCTCGAGCAGGTCGAGGCACTCAAGACAGAACTGTCCTATTTTGTCGATTGCGCCTCAAACGGTCAGAGCCCACACAATGATGGCCAGGCAGGTCTTCGCGTCGTCAGCATGCTCGAAGCGGCCGATAGGTCGCTGACCAAACGAGGAGAGCTGGTCTACCTATGAACAACGATTCATGGAACGCTATCGCGGAAGACGTTACTCTAGGCACCGATGTCAGGCTGTCGCGCTTCATTAATCTGTATGGTTGCCAAATCGGCGACGAGTCGAGAATCGGCGCGTTCGTAGAAATTCAAAAAAATGCCAGTATAGGCCGGCGCTGCAAAATTTCTAGCCATACCTTCATCTGTGAAGGCGTGGTGATCGAGGACAACGTCTTTATCGGTCACGGAGTTACATTTACAAATGATATCTACCCTCGCGCCACGGCCGCCGGCGGCCGACCTCAAACAGAGTCCGATTGGAAAGTACAGGGCACCGTCGTTTGCAAAGGGGCATCCATCGGCTCCGGCGCAACCATCCTCTGCAACTTAACCATCGGTGAAAATGCCATAATCGGAGCTGGAAGTGTAGTCACCAAAAACGTACCCCCAAATGCCATCGTCGCTGGTAACCCAGCGAAACTCTTGCGTTATCTCGAATCCAAAAGGGAGGATTCCAATGTCTGCTCTTGAAACTATTCCATTTCTTGACCTTGTTACTCCACATATCCAACTTGAAAAGGAATTGAACGAGGTCTTTCGCAAAGTTCTCCACACCGCAGGCTTTATTGGCGGTCCCATGGTGGCAGATTTCGAAAATGCGTTTGCAGAGTATTGCGATGTGAAGGAATGTATCGCCGTCAGCAGTGGCACCGATGCGTTGCGGTTCGCGCTGATGGCCTGCGGTATTCGGCATGGAGATGTCGTATTGACGGTTCCCCACACCTTCATTGCGACGACAGAAGCCATCTCGCAATGCGGGGCCCTGCCTGAGTTCATCGACATCGACGAAAGGACCTACAACCTCTCAGTGCAGAAGCTGGAAGAGTACTTACGGCTCCAATGCTCTCGGGATAAGTCCGGTCGCCTCATCAGCCGGCGGAGTAATCGCCCTGTGACCGCGATTGTGCCCGTCCATCTTTACGGCCAGATGGCTGATATGGACGGAATCATGGCCTTAGCAAATGAGTTTGGCCTTATGGTGATCGAGGATGCCTGCCAGGCTCACGGCGCCGAATACTTCTCTGCAAAGCTCGATCGATGGGTAAAAGCCGGTACGATGGGTCGCGCCGCCGCTTTTAGCTTCTATCCCGGTAAGAATCTTGGAGCATGCGGAGAAGGAGGGGCCGCCGTCACCAATGACAGCGAGATCGCAGCGTCCATCAAAATGCTGCGCGACCACGGACAGGCACACAAGTATTACCACGATGTAGAGGGATACAACGGACGTCTCGATGCCATCCAGGCTGGCCTACTTCACGCGAAACTGACCCACTTGCCACACGCCAACGAGCAGCGCCGCGAACGCGCCGCGGAATACAATAGTCTCCTGGCGGATAATGAAGCTGTGACTTGCCCTTACGAACCTTCATGGTCACGCGCCGTCTTCCACCTCTATGTGATTCGAGTCGCAGAACGTGATAAGCTCATCAGCCACCTCAAAGCAGGTGGAATTGGAACTGGCATACATTATCCGATCCCTCTGCATATGCAAAAAGCTTATTCGTGGCTGAACTACCGACCATCGGACCTCCCGACTTCCGCCACGGTTGCTTCTGAGATAGTTTCCCTCCCCATGTTTCCGCAATTAACCACAGGCCAGCAGGCACGCGTCGCTGAAGAGATCGGATTGTTTATCGCGAAGCGGCCGAGTGAATCAACAAGTCACGCAGCAATTGACAGACAAGCCGCAGTTGCTGTGTAGTCCAGCGAGCTAGCTCTTAACTCGCCTCGCCTCGTACATTCCGGCACCAAAGACAGGGGGAAATCATGGCATCTGAAACCACGATCGTCGTTGGACTGGGGGAGGTCGGCAGGCC